>JAURJS010000073.1 GCA_030832135.1 Candidatus Planktophila sp. | reverse complement strand
GGATTTAAATTACCCACAGAACAAATCAGCAGCAGAGACACCGCTAGGTCTAGGCGACCAGATTTATAGCCGCCTACTCCGCGAACGAATTGTCTTCCTCGCTGGTGAGGTTCGCGATGAGATGGCAAACCAAATCTGCGCACAACTCCTTCTTCTCTCAGCAGAAGATCCAGAGAAGGATATTTATCTTTACATCAACTCACCTGGTGGATCAGTTACGGCTGGCTTGGCTATCTACGACACCATGAACTACATCAAGAATGATGTTGCAACAGTTGCAATGGGAATGGCTGCATCAATGGGTCAATTCCTTCTCACAGCTGGAACAAAGGGCAAGCGCTATGCAACCCCTCATGCACGAATCTTGATGCACCAGCCACTTGGTGGAATCGGTGGAACAGCAACGGATATTCGTATTCAGGCTGAGCAGATGGCAATCACTAAGCAGACACTTTCAGAGCTCAATGCAAAGAACACAGGTCAACCACTTGAGAAGATTCTCATCGACTCAGACCGTGATAACTGGTTTAACGCCAAGGATGCTCTTGAATATGGATTTATCGATCACATTGCGACTAGCGATGATGCAATAGTTGGAGGCAATAAGTAATGAATCACAACTCAGATTTTGAAGCTCGTTACGTTCTTCCAACAATTGAAGAGAAGACCGCTTATGGTTTTAAGCGCCTCGACCCGTATACAAAGCTATTTGAAGAGCGCATCATCTTCCTAGGTCAGCCAATTGATGACACCGTCGCTAACGATGTCATGGCACAGCTCTTGACTCTTGAGTCGATGGATCCAGATCGCGATATCTCGATCTATATCAACTCACCTGGCGGATCATTCACAGCGCTCACAGCCATCTATGACACGATGCAATTCGTTCGCCCTGATATCCAGACAATCTGTCTCGGTCAGGCGGCATCAGCTGCAGCAATCATCCTTGCCGGTGGAACTAAGGGAAAGCGTTATGGCCTCGAGCACTCACGCATCTTGATCCACCAGCCTTCATCTGAAGGTGGGGGACAGGCATCTGATATCGAGATTCAGGCACGTGAGATCATGCGCATGCGCGGTCTCCTCGAGACGATGTTGGCTAAGCACTCCAATAAGTCGGTTGAAGAGATTGAGAAAGATATCGAACGCGACAAGATTCTTACCGCTGCTGAGGCAGTGGAGTATGGAATTATCGATAAGGTAATGGCTTCACGAAAGGCGAAGCCTTCCGCGTAATCGAATATTAATGAAGAAGGGGCCGGGTGCGATGCTAAAGAAATACTTCGCACCCGGCTCTCTCTTTTCCTATAAGGGTTACCGCAACTTCTTCATCTCAGGGCTGATCTTTGTTCTCGGTGCATCAGCATTTCCTATCGCGCTAGCTGTGACAGTTCTAGATAACGGTGGCGATGCATCTGCGCTCGGCTTAATCCTTGCTGCTCGAGTTGCAGCTGGCACAATATTTATGTTGATCGGCGGCGTTTGGGCAGATCGCTTGCCACGTAAGTGGATCATGATTGGCGCAGATTCTTTCCGCGCTGCAATTTGTTTAGTTCTGCTTGTTGTCTCTGCAAATGATTTACCTCTTTGGGCAATCGGGCTCTTGGTATTTCTCATGGGTCTTGGCGATTCATTTGGAGCACCAGCTGGATCTGCAATTGTTCCTAGCCTCTTGCCGGATCACTTACTGCCTGTAGGTAACGTTGCGAAAGGACTTGTTGCTAAAGTCGGAACAATTGTTGGCCCAGGACTGGGTGGTCTCTCAATCGCATTCCTCGGCGCTGATTGGACCTTTGCACTTATCGGTGGCTTCTTCCTCATCGCAACTTCATTGATCTTCACTATCAGCGAACCTCCACGACAAGAGATTCTTGAAGATAAGCCAACCTTCCTCTTTGAACTAAAAGAGGGCTTCAAACTTGTCTGGGAAATCAAATGGATTGCTGCATCAATTGCGATGGCCTCATTCCAGTTGATGGTGATCGTTGCTGCCGAGACAGTTCTCCTTCCTGTTATTACTAGACGAGAGTTCGGCACAGATTCAGTCTTCGCGTTATCTGCAGCCGCATTTAGTTTAGGCGGAATGATTAGCGCAATTGTTGCAATCAAGATGAAGCCAAAACGTCCAGGCTTTGTTGCGATTTGGCTCTGGGCGCTCTTTGCCGTCGCCCCATTAGCTTTGGCATTTCCTATCAATGAAACAGTTGTCGTTGTTGGTTACTTCATCGCCGGTCTCTCCATCGGAGGTTGGGAGGCATATTGGGTTACAGCGGTTCAACGCGAAGTCCCACAAGATATGCAGGGACGTGTATTTAGTATCGATATGGTCGGTTCTGGCGGGTTGATGCCGTTAGGAATGGCTCTTGTGGGCCCTGCAATATTGTTGATGGGGGAGCGCACCTTCTTAATCTCTGCAATCGTGTTCCACGTTCTCATCTGCTATCTCGTACTGCTCGTTCCTGGAGTTGCCCAGATGCGCGATCCACGTCGCAGTTCACCTATAGGCGAACAAAGTCAGGCTTGATTCAAGCCACATAAGCGGGGCATAAAAACTATATTTACCCCATGTCCACACGAATTGGCGAGGCTAACGACCTCTTGAAGTGCTCCTTCTGCGGTAAGACCCAGAAGCAGGTGAAGAAGCTCATTGCAGGCCCTGGTGTCTATATCTGTGATGAATGTATTGATCTCTGTAATGAGATCATCGTTGAAGAGCTTTCAGAGGCGAACACACTTGGCCTCGCCGAACTTCCAAAGCCTCAATCAATCTTTGAATTCCTCGATCAATATGTGATCGGGCAAGACCGTGCAAAGAAATCTCTCTCAGTTGCCGTCTATAACCACTACAAGCGCGTTCAATCTGGCGAGAGCCGTGGTGATGATGGAATCGAATTAGCAAAGTCAAACATCCTTCTTCTTGGTCCAACAGGTTGCGGAAAGACTTTGATGGCGCAGACGCTTGCGCGCATGCTCAATGTTCCTTTTGCAATTGCAGATGCAACAGCTCTCACCGAAGCAGGATATGTCGGCGAAGATGTTGAAAATATTCTGCTCAAGCTTTTGCAGGCAGCAGATTACGATGTGAAGAAGGCAGAGACTGGAATCATCTATATCGATGAGATCGATAAGGTTGCTCGCAAGTCAGAGAACCCATCCATTACTCGCGATGTCTCTGGCGAAGGTGTTCAGCAGGCGCTCTTGAAGATTCTCGAAGGTACGGTTGCATCTGTTCCACCACAAGGTGGCCGCAAGCACCCACATCAAGAATTTATCCAGATTGATACAACAAATGTTCTCTTCAT
>JAURJS010000012.1 GCA_030832135.1 Candidatus Planktophila sp. | reverse complement strand
GTGCGAGAATGCACCTATGAGCAAGAAGCGCGTCCTCTCCGGAATTCAGCCCACGAGCGATTCCTTCCACCTGGGCAATTACCTTGGTGCGGTTAAGCAGTGGGTGGAGCTCCAAGAGGGACATGATGCCTTCTATTGCATCGTAGATCTTCACGCGCTCACCGTTGAGACCGATCCCGCTCTTCTTCGTAAGCGTACGTTGATGTCTGCGGCGCAACTTCTCGCGCTAGGAATCTCACCAGAGAAATCAACTCTCTTCGTTCAGTCTCAAGTCCCTCAGCACAATCAGCTTGGCTGGATTATGGAGTGTATGACTGGATTTGGCGAAGCAAGTCGCATGACCCAATTTAAAGACAAGTCATCTAAAGCGGGTGCAGATGCAGCCCGAGTTGGACTCTTCACATATCCAATGTTGATGGCTGCCGACATTTTGCTCTATCAAACACACCTTGTTCCCGTGGGAGAAGATCAACGCCAACATATCGAGTTAACCCGCGACATCGCCGGTCGTTTCAATACTCGCTACGGTCAGACCTTCCAGATTCCGCAAGGTTTCATTCTCAAGCAGGGCGCAAAGATTTACGACATTCAAGATCCAACTGCGAAGATGAGTAAATCAGCAGGATCTGGCTCTGGCCTGATTGATATTCTCGATGCTCCAGAGGTTAACCTGAAGAAATTTAAGAGCGCCGTGACCGATGCTGGTCGCGAGGTGAAGTTTGATGCGGTGGAGAAGCCAGGAATTAGCAATCTCCTCACAATTCACTCTGCCCTTTCAGGTAAATCGATACCTGAGCTAGAGAATGAATTTGATGGCAAAGGATATGGGGATTTCAAATCTGCAGTTGCAGAAGTTGTGGTCGAATACTTCCGCCCAATCCGAGCACATGCCTTAGAGCTGCTAGAAGATGAAGGCCACCTACTCACAATTCTCCACCAGGGATCTGAGAAGGCTCGTGAAGTCGCACAATCAACTCTTGATGCGACCTATAAGAATCTTGGTCTGGTTCTCTAATGAGGATACGAGCTGCCCTCGTCGCCATCACACTTGGCTTCACCGCGCTACTTGCTGCTCCGGCAACGGCAGCTTCTCTCACAATCGGAATTGCCTATGACATCGGCGGCCGCGGCGATAAATCCTTTAATGATGCCGCTGCAACAGGTTTAGAGAAAGCTCAGAAGGAATTTACCTTCACGGTCGAGCCGGTCATCACAGATGGAACCAGCGCTGACCGCGATCGCCGAGTCCGCTCTTTGATTGCCAAGAACTGCAACCCGATCATCGTCGTCGGAGCAGGTTATGCCCCAACTATTCAAGGGCTAGCGGTTGAATTCCCCAACACTCAATTTGCGATTCTCAATGATGCAACTATCGATGCGCTCAATGTGACTTCACTTATTTTCGCTGATACCCAAGGGGCATTTCTTGCAGGGTATAGCGCAGCTCTGGCATCAAAGAGCGGCAAGGTTGCGATGATTGCCACCACGAATCAAGCCGATCTCTATCAGAATGGATTCCTTGCTGGAGTTCTCGCCGCAAAGCGATCTGTGTCATCACTGGTCAAGTATGTAAACGGCTCATCGGTTAACGCTACAAAGCAGGCGATGGATGTGGGAGCAGATGTCATTTTCATCGCTCGACCTGGTTCGAATTCAGAGGTTTTCTCATCTGTTGTTGCTCGAAATATTTCCAAGGCAAAGACAAAGAACTATAAAGCGGTAGGAATAATCACAATTGAGCCGGATCAATATGTCACAGTGACTAGCTCAACGAGAAAGTATCTCTACGCAACCGTTGTGAAGCATGTTGATAAGGCGATGTATGACGTCATTGCGAAGGCGGTTACCGGCAAGCAGTACCTCGATGTTCTAGATGAGAATGTTGGGATTTATGGCCACCGCTACACAGTCGTGGATGGAGGCATCACCTTCACGACATACCTGCCAGCCTTAACGGCAGCTTCAGCCTCAATTAAT
Source organism: Candidatus Planktophila sp. (assembly GCA_030832135.1). GTDB lineage: Bacteria > Actinomycetota > Actinomycetes > Nanopelagicales > Nanopelagicaceae > Planktophila. Next base: position 8,327 of record JAURJS010000012.1, on the reverse strand, counting down.
AAGGCAGCTGCAATCGCCTCAAAAATCACTGGCTAAAGGGTGTTTTATTCCATTCCTTAAAGTAGGGGTTGAGAGTTTTCCTATTTGTTACATGCCACGCCGGAAAATACCCCTTTCTATTTAGTAATTACAGAGGTGAAAAGATAGGCTCGCCCCACACAGCCTTTGAGCACCTTAAAAGCGTTTGAAGGATCCACATTTCAATCTCCTTGGAGGAACCCTTGAAGAAGACAACAAAGATTGTTGCAGCTTTCGCAGCTGCAGCTCTTGCTTTCGGTGTAGCACCAGCTGCAACCGCAGCAAATGCAACAAAGGCTTGCCTTGCTCTCGATACAGGCGGCGTAGATGACAAGTCATTCAACGCATCAGCATGGGCTGGCGCAAATGCTGCTAAGAAGGCAAATGCAAACGTTTCAGTTTCATACCTTGCAGCAGCAACAGATGCAGATTACGCACCAAACATTAAGAAGCTTGTAGACAGCGGCTGCGACATCATCGTTGGAGTTGGCTTCCTTATCAACAGCGCAATCGTTGATGCAGCGAAGAAGAACCCAACAGTTAAGTTCGCAATCGTTGACCAGGATGGCGAAGACCACGGTGCAGATGGATCTGTATACCCAGGTAAGAAGATCGCAAACCTCAAGCCACTTGAGTTTGCAACTAATGAGTCTGCTTTCCAGGCTGGTTACCTTGCAGCTGGCGTTACAAAGACCGGTAAGGTCGCAACATACGGTGGACTCAACATCCCACCTGTCACAATCTTCATGGACGGCTTTGCTAAGGGTGTTGCTCACTACAACGCTAAGAAGGGTAAGTCAGTTCAGGTCCTCGGTTGGGATACAAAGAAGGCCGACGGAACATTCGTCGGTGGCTTCAGCGATTCAGCTAAGGCACTTCAGATCTCTAAGAACTTCGAGCAGCAGGGTGCAGACGTGATCTTCCCAGTTGCTGGTGGCCTTGGTGGCGCAACAGCAGGTAACTCATTTGCTTCAAAGAAGTCAGTTGTTATCTGGGTTGATACCGATGGATTCATCGCTGCTCCACAGTACAAGAAGGTTCTTCTTACTTCTGTAGTTAAGGGTGTCGATACATCTGTAAAGGGTGTAATCCTTGATGTAGCAAACAACAAGTTCTCATCAACAGGTTACGTCGGTACCCTGAAGAATGGTGGAACAAAGCTTGCTCCATACCACGATCTCATCCGTATGGTTCCTTCAGCTCTTCGCAGCGAAGTTACTAAGCTCGGAACAGATATCTCAAACAAGAAGGTTTCAGTTAAGTAATTAACTAAAGACTTTCCAACAAAATGGAGCCAGCAATTTCGCTGGCTCCATTTTGCTTTCTGTTTTCCCGCGACTTTCTTTATCTTTTACTTTGTGGAAAGTGGCTTTAAAGAGTAGATTTGCGCACATGTCCCTTGAATTGCGCGGCATTACAAAGCGCTTCGGTGCACTCACCGCCAATGACTCTATAGACCTCAAAGTTGAATCTGGAGAGATTCACGCCATTCTCGGAGAGAACGGCGCCGGTAAGTCAACGTTAATGAATATCGTTTACGGACTCCTTTCCCCAGATGAAGGCACTATCTCAGTCGACGGTAAAGTCATCGATATTGAATCGCCGCTTGATGCGCTTGCAGCTGGCATTGGAATGGTTCACCAGCACTTTATGTTGATTCCGGTCTTTACCGTTGCTGAGAACATCGTCCTCGGCCATGAGAAAGTTAAAGGCCCAGGTTTTCTTGATCTCGAGACCGCGCGTCAAGAGATTAAGCGAGTATCGGCAGAGTTTAATTTCGACGTTGATCCAGATGCTCTCGTTGAAGATTTACCGGTTGGAATCCAGCAGCGCGTTGAAATTATCCGCGCCCTTATCTATGACGCAAAGGTTCTCATTCTCGATGAACCAACCGCAGTGTTAACTCCGCAGGAGACAGATGAACTCCTTCGAAATATGAAGAAGTTACGCGATCAAGGAACTGCAATTGTCTTTATCACTCACAAACTTCGTGAGGTGAAGATTGCGGCCGATAAAATCACAATTATCCGTCGAGGCGCAGTGGTGGGAACTGCATCACCATCTGCCAGCCAAGAAGAGCTTGCATCCTTGATGGTTGGTCGTCCCGTCTCACTCGATGTAAAGAAGGCTGCTCCGAAGCTAGGTCAGGTGATGTTGAAAGTGGAGAACCTCAATATCCACGACCACACGGGCCGCACATTGGTAAAGAACATTTCATTTGAACTCCGTGCAGGCGAAGTTCTCGCTGTTGCAGGCGTTCAGGGCAATGGTCAATCAGAACTTGCAGAGGCGATTGTTGGGCTTCAAGAGCATATCGACGGTCGCATTACCCTTGATGGGGAAGAGATTAAGGTGGGGAGAGTTCGAGATGCTCTCCATGCAGGTATTGCATTCGTTCCCGAATCCCGAGAAGAGGATGGCCTAATTTCCTCATTTAGCATTGAAGAGAACCTCATTCTCGATCTTCATGATTTGCCTCCCTTTGCAAAAGGTCCTGTCATTTCACAGAACGCTGTCGCAGAGAATGCATCAAAGCGCGTAGTGGAATTTGATATTAGAGCTCAATCTCCAAAGGATGCTGCCTCCTCGCTCTCTGGAGGAAATAAGCAGAAAGTAGTTCTCGCCCGCGAGCTCTCACGGCCTGTAAAGCTTGTCGTTGCATCACAGCCAACGCGTGGCCTTGATGTGGGATCGATTGAGTTTGTGCACGAACGAATGATTGCAGAACGAGATTCCGGTCGAGGAGTACTTCTCTTTAGTACCGAACTTGATGAGGTAATTGCACTTGCTGATCGCATCGCTGTGATGTATCGCGGTGAATTTATCGCGGTAGTCCCAGCAGATACTTCGCGAGAAGAACTTGGCCTTTTGATGGCGGGAGTGAAGAGATGAAGAAGTTCTTAAGCAAGATTACTTTGCCAGCGCTGGCATTTACTATGGCGCTCTTTGTCAGCGGAATCCTTGTAGCTATCTCTGATTCAAAGGTGCTTGCACTCAAATCCTCACCTCTATCGATGCTTGCAGAGGCTTTCTCAACTGCAGGTAGCGCTTATTGGGCGCTCTTCCGCGGATCAATCTTCGACCCAGAGCTTGCCAAAGCAAACTTTATCGAAGGCTTCTATCCACTCTCAGAGACAATAGTGGCTGCTTCGCCTTTAATCCTGACTGGCCTATCAGTTGCACTTGCATTCAAGGCAGGTCTTTTCAATATCGGCGCACAAGGACAATTCATTGCTGGTGCAATTGGCGCAAGCTTTGTGGGATTTCACTTCGAACTACCGATTGTGATTCACTCAATCGCTGCGATTGCTGCAGCGCTTGTATGTGCAGGGCTTTATGGTGGATTCGTTGGCTTCCTCAAAGCGCGCACTGGGGCTCATGAAGTAATCGTCACCATCATGCTCAACTATGTGGCTGGGTATTTCTTACTCTGGATTCTCAGCACATCTCCATTCTTGCGTCCAGGGCGACAGGATCCATTGGCACCTGAGGTGCGGATGTCTTCACGTCTGCCACATCTCTTCGGATCTGAACTTCGAGCAAATCTAGGTTTCTTTATCGCCCTTCTTGCTGCAGTTGGCATCTGGTGGCTCCTCAACAGAAGTACTTGGGGCTTTAAGTTCCGCGCCGTCGGCGCCAATGCTGCCGCTTCAAAGACAGCCGGAATCTCTGTTGGGCGCTCGACAACGACCGTAATGTTTATTGCTGGAGCTCTCGCTGGACTTGGCGGCGCTGTTCAGATCCTCGGATCAGAACCTGCTCTTACAGCAGGAGTTGGCGGAACCTTCGGCTTCGATGCAATTACCGTGGCTCTCTTAGGTCGTGGAACCCCACTCGGAACTGTCTTTGCAGCCCTCCTCTTCGGTGCGCTACGTGCTGGAGGATTAACGATGCAGGCGAGTACTGAGACTCCACTCGATCTCATTCTTGTTATTCAAGCGTTGGTCGTTCTCTTTATCGCTGCTCCTGCCCTAATTAAGGCGATATTTAGATTGAAGAATGTTGATGAGGGAGAAGCTCTCGCTTCGAAGGGATGGAACGGCTAATGAGTACTCAAGAAGTTCGCGCCCTCTCAGCCCCTGAACGCCGCCGCCGCCGTGGAATTATCACCATGGGCGGTCTTGGCCTCTTCGCACTCGCTGTCTTTGCAATCCTTCCTAAGGAAGGTCAGCCTGTTACATATAGCTTTGTATTGGGTGATGAGTGGATTTTGATTAAGGAGTGGATTGTTAACTCTAAATCTGCCGCCCTCGGATTCGCCATAGCCTCACTTCTTGCAGTGGTGTTAGCTACTCTCCAATTTAAAGCGGGCAAGACGGTCCGACTCGCGAGTGCAATCTTTGCTGTCTCATTCCTGATGTCATTCCTAAGCTGGGCTGCTGCAGGAAAGTTCATTCCATTTACAGGCCTTCTACAAGGCGGACTTCTTCTCTCGGTCCCACTGATCTTTGGCGCGATGGCTGGTGTGCTATCAGAGCGTTCAGGGGTAATCAATATCGCGATTGAGGGACAACTTCTCGCTGGAGCATTTGTATCTGGTGTGCTCGCCTCTCTCCTTCATAACAACTGGTTGGGTCTCCTCTTTGCGCCAATTGCTGGCGCACTGATCTCTCTTCTCTTGGCAGTCTTCGCAATTAAATATGGAATCGATCAAGTTGTTTTGGGTTTCGTTCTCAATGTTTTAGTTATTGGTCTTACTAGCTTTCTCTATAAAAAGCTCCTTATCCCATACCAATCGGAGTGGAACTCAGCGATTGCATTTAACCCAATCAATATTCCGATTCTCTCTAAAATCCCAGTGATTGGTCCGATCCTCTTCAGCCAGAGCATTATTGTGTATTTGATGTATGTAGTTGTTGCCTTTATCCATATCGCACTCTTTAAGAGCAAGTGGGGTCTTCGCACACGTGCTGTTGGAGAGCACCCAACTGCTGCCGAGTCAGTGGGAATAGATGTCAATAAGATTCGCTTTAAGAACGTTCTCTGGGCAGGAGCTGTTGCCGGCCTTGGTGGAGCATTCTTCACCCTCGGCGCGGTCGGCTCCTTTAGCAAGGAGATGACAGCTGGTAAGGGCTTTATCGCACTAGCGGCGCTCATCTTTGGTCGTTGGTCACCGCTTGGAGCAGTTGCAGCGGCGCTCATCTTTGGTTTTGCAGATAACTTGCAGGGCTTGCTGACAATCACCGGAACGCCAATTCCATCTGAGTTCATGTTGATGGCTCCATATATTGCAACGATTATCGCTGTTTCAGGATTTGTTGGCAGGGTGCGAGCTCCGGCGGCCGATGGAATCGCCTATAAACGTGGGGGCGGGTCTCACTAATGCAGATCGATTGGCAACTCTTGCGCAATGAAGCTCTGGAGGCGATGAAGAAGGCTTACGTTCCTTATTCAAAGTTCCCGGTGGGAGTTGCCGCGCTGGTAGATGATGGTCGCATCGTCACTGGCTGCAATGTTGAGAATGCGAGTTATGGGTTAACTCTCTGCGCCGAATGTGGATTGGTCTCCTCACTGGCTGCAACAGGTGGTGGGCGTTTAATTGCATTTGCATGCGTTGATATCGCTGGAAATCCTTTGATGCCTTGTGGTCGCTGCCGCCAACTCTTACAAGAGCATGGTGGATCAAAGCTTCAACTTATGACAGATGAAGGCGTGAAGACGCTCAACGATTTACTACCGTGGGCTTTTGGACCTGAAGAAATAGAGACAAGACTGAAATGATTGAACCTTTCGCAGCAGTTGAGATCATCTCAGCAAAGCGTGACCGTAATGAGCTAACAGATCCACAGATCGATTGGGTCATCGATGCATACACTCGTGGAGCTGTCGCCGATGAACAGATGTCGGCGCTTCTTATGGCAATTCTTCTCAATGGTATGAACTCTCGTGAGATTTCACGTTGGACAAATGCGATGATCAATAGTGGTGAGCGCATGAACTGGTCAGCGCTCGATCGTAAAACGGCAGATAAGCATTCAACAGGTGGCGTTGGTGACAAGATCACCCTGCCTTTGGCACCGCTCGTTGCTGCATGTGGGGGAGCAGTCCCTCAGCTCTCAGGCCGTGGACTTGGCCATACCGGTGGAACGCTCGACAAGATGGAATCAATTCCGGGTTGGCGTGCTTCGCTTACTAACGAAGAGATGTTGCAGGTCCTGAAGGATACCGGTGCAGTGATCTGTGCTGCTGGCGCAGGATTAGCACCGGCAGATAAGAAGCTCTACGCCCTTCGCGATGTGACAGCTACCGTTGAAGCGATTCCACTAATTGCCTCATCGATTATGAGTAAGAAGATTGCTGAAGGAACTTCTGCACTTGTGCTCGATGTGAAGACGGGCTCTGGCGCATTTATGTCAGATCCGAAGAAGGCGGCAGAGCTTGCTCGCACCATGGTGCAACTCGGCGTTGATGCAGGTGTGAAGATGCGCGCATTGGTAACTGCGATGGATGTCCCACTGGGATTGACAGCGGGTAATGCTCTTGAAGTTCGTGAATCTGTTGAGGTGCTTGCAGGAGGAGGACCGGCAGATGTTGTTGAGCTCACTATCTTGCTTACTCGTGAAATGATCGATGCAGCTGGAATCGTAGGAAAAGATCCAGCAGACGCCCTGAAAGATGGCAGCGCAATGGACCATTGGCGTCGAATGGTCGCCGCTCAAGGTGGAGATCCAGATGCAACTCTTCCAGTTGCGCGCGAGAGCCATGTTGTGAGGGCTGCTAATAGCGGAATCATCACAACAATGGATGCGATGAAGGTCGGAGTCTCGGCTTGGCGATTAGGTGCAGGTCGCTCAAAGCAAGGTGAGCAAGTGCAGGCGGGAGCAGGTATTGAGATGCATGCAAAGCCTGGCGATTACATTGAGGCAGGTTCGCCGCTCTTTACATTACATACCGATGAAGCTCCTCGCTTTGAGCGGGCGCTCGATATCCTCGAAGGTGCTGTAAGTATTGTTGAAAATGGGGTTGTTGACCGATTGCCACTCGTTCTCGAAAGGATTGAAGGATGAGCGTTGTAAATCAAGATCTATTGAAGAAGCCAACAGAGGCTCAGGTGAAGCGACTTCCTAAGGCGCTTCTGCACGATCACCTCGATGGTGGACTTCGACCAGAGACAATTATTGATATCGCACAGGAGATTGGCCATACACTACCTACATACGATGCAGCAGAGTTGGCTGAATGGTTCCGCGCATCATGTGATTCAGGCTCACTTGTTCTCTATTTAGAGACCTTTGCTCACACCGTGGCAGTGATGCAACGCCGCCAAGATGTAGTGCGCGTATCACGCGAATGTGCGATCGATCTTGCACGTGATGGTGTTGTTTATGCCGAGGTGCGCATGGCTCCAGAACTTCTCACCGAGAAGGGTCTGACTCTCACCGATGCAGTTGAAGCAATCCTCGAAGGCTTTCGTGAGGGTGAGAAAGAGGCGAAGGCAGAAGGCAATCAGATTCGCGTTGTTTCGCTGCTCTGTGGAATGCGCCAGAATCAACTCTCGCAAGAAGTTGCAGAGCTTGCTGTTAAGTATCGCGATAAAGGTGTTGTTGGTTTTGATATCGCAGGGCCTGAAGATGGTTTTCCACCTAGCGATCAGCTCGACACCTTTGAGTATCTTCGCAAAGAGAATGCACACTTCACCATCCATGCCGGTGAGGCATATGGCTTGCCATCGATTTGGGAGGCGATTCAGATTTGTGGCGCAGAGCGCTTGGGCCATGGCGTGCGCATCGCCGATGACGTCGACTTCAACCACACCCCAGCACGCCTAGGTCGCCTCTCTTCCTATCTACGCGATCGACGCATCCCGCTTGAGATGTGTCCATCATCAAATATTCAAACCGGCGTTGCATCTTCATTTGCAGACCACCCCATTGGAAAGTTGGCAAAGCTACGCTTTCGTATCACTGTGAACACAGATAACCGATTAATGTCTGCCACCTCAATGAGCCGTGAAATGAACGAGCTCGTTAAGGCATGTGATTGGAACTTCCTTGATCTCCAAAGAGTGACGATTAACGCCCTTAAGAGCGCATTTATCCCATTTGAAGAGCGTCTTGCGATAATCGATGAGATTGTAAAACCAGGCTTTGCAGCTATTGCTGCAGAATAAGTAAAGGAAAACTCACCATGTCGAAATACACTCTTCAGCAAGTTGCCAAGACTATTGATTATGCACTTTTGCGTCCTGATATGTCGCGCGATGAAGTTCGTGACGGCTGCGAAGTAGCACTTAAATATGATGTTGCATCAGTTTGCTGCAAGCCAGCCGATGTCGCTTTCTGTGCTGAGATCTTGCGTGGCTCAGATGT
>JAURJS010000011.1 GCA_030832135.1 Candidatus Planktophila sp. | reverse complement strand
GTAGCTCTCGATTTGGTGATGTAAGCGCAGTTCACATAGAATTGCGCTTACCGACGCGGGGTGGAGCAGCTCGGTAGCTCGCTGGGCTCATAACCCAGAGGTCGTAGGTTCAAATCCTGCCCCCGCTACCAAAGTAAGTAATACGAATGGCCGTCTAATAGATATCTATTGGGCGGCCATTCGCTATTCTCGCCAATTATGAGAGCACCTACACGTCCCACCATCTCGGGCTATGCCCTCCATGTGATGACCGCCAGTGGCGCAGCTGCAGGCCTGCTCGCCCTCCAGGCAGTCATCGATAACAATGTTCGTGGAGCACTTCTCTGGTTACTGGTCTGTCAGATCCTCGATGGTCTCGATGGCCCAATCGCTCGCAAGATTGATGTGGTCTTTAACGCCCCACGCGTCGATGGATATGTCCTCGACTTGATTGTCGATTACGTGACATGTGTTGTTGTGCCAGTTGCCCTGATGATTCGCCTTGAGATGTTGCCGACTGAGTTTGCAACACTGATTGCAGCGATGGTTCTCTTGCTCTCTGCCCTCTGGTTTGCTCGCACCGATATCGAGACCGAGGATCACTGGTTCAATGGTTTTCCAGCTGTCTGGAACCTTGCCGTGCCATCGTTTCTGATCTTCGACCTATCTCCACGGACCGTTGCAATCACAACTGTCTTACTCGCATTCTCACAATTAACAAATATTAAATTCCCACATTTGGTGCGTGTTACCCGTTGGCGCAAAATCACATTACCTTTTGGATTCCTCTACACAGTCACCTTGTTGATTCTCTCTTGGAATTACTCCAATGAGAATGGTGTTCAGAGTTCAATCGCCTCAGATATTGTGATGATTGCCTTCCCGATCTATATCGGAGCAATCTCATTGATGCGAACTTTTACCGGATCCGAAGAGAGTTAGTCACTACAAATAGACTGCTCAGCGCCATCGCAGCTGCTGCATACATAGGTGACATGAGACCCATCGCTGCAATGGGTAGCCCAATAGTGTTATAGGCAAAGGCCCATCCGAGATTTGTCTTTATTGTGCGAAGAGTCTTTTTCGATAGATCGAGAGATTGAATGACACCCATTAATTCAGGGCGCATTAGGGTGATATCAGCAGTTGAAACCGCGGTATCTGTACCAGTTCCCATCGCGATACTCAGGTCAGCTTGAGCAAGAGCTGCCGCATCATTGACGCCATCTCCCACCATAAGAACCTTGTGTCCTTGGCGCTGCAGCTCCTCGACCTTTGCAATCTTCTGCTCAGGGGTGGCGCTAGCGATAATGTGCTGCGAATCAATGCCTACCTGCTTTGCAATCACTAGTGCAGAGTCTTGATGATCGCCAGTAACCAACCAGCTTTCAATACCGCGTGATCGAAGTGCAGTAAGCGTCTGATGAGCATCGCTCTTAATGACATCACCGGTGGCAAAGAGAGCGATTGCAACGCCATCAACAGCTAAGAGAGAGGTTGTGTGAGATGACGCTTTTGCCGCCTCGATTGCTTTAACCAACTCTGAATCAAGTGCCACGGTGCTGTGACTTACTGATTCAGGGGAGCCAATAATGACGACCATCGTCTTTCCGAAGGCGTTTACTCTCGCTGCAACTCCAGCACCAGGGGTCTGCATAAAGTCAGAGATTGCTAACTTCTCGGCAGATTGTCCGGCACAGTAATTTACGATTGCCTTTGCAACAGGGTGGTCATTCTGACTCTCAACTGCCATCGCAAGTGAGAGAACGCGCTTGCCATCAAGTACGCCTTCAAATGAAGAACCTAAAACCTTCTGAGCAGAGACTGGAATAACAACATCTCGCACCTGCATCTGACCATCGGTCAGCGTTCCCGTCTTATCGAGTACAACCACATCGATCTCACGTGCTGCGGAGAGAACTCGCGGTTGGCGAATGACAATGCCACGGAGCGCTCCGCGACCTGAGGCAACCAAAAGGGCAACTGGTGTGGCAAGGCCAAGGGCGCAAGGGCAGGCAATAACAAGTACTGTGATTGCAGTTGAGATAGAGAAGGTCAACGTCTTTCCTTCAATGAAATACCAGAAGGCAAAGGTTGAGATTGCAAGGGCTGCCACTGCTGGCACAAAGATTGAAGCTATGCGGTCTGCGCTCTGCTGAATCGGAGACTTGCTTGCTTGGGCGGTGACTACCATCGAGGTAATGCGCGCCATCTCGGTATCGCTACCCACACGGGTTGCTCGAACAATGATTCGTCCGTTGTTATTAAGGGCTGAGCCAATAACTCGATCTCCAGGAGCAATATCAACGGGAAGACTCTCTCCGGTGATGAGTGAGTTATCTACGGTCGTAACACCAGAAATAACTACTCCATCAGTTGCTATGCGGGCTCCAGGTTTGACGACAAATTCATCTCCCACAACAAGATGAGAGATCGGAATAACGATTTCACTGCCACTTCTAAGAACTATGACTTCTTTCTCTCCTAGTGCCAGCAGAGTTGAGAGTGCGCTACTTGCGCTGCGCTTTGCACGTGATTCAAGGTAGCGACCAAGAATTACAAAGAGAAGAACGCCTGCTGCAACTTCGGTATAGACATCGCCTTCACCTGTGTAGGTTGCATAGATTGACCAGCCAAATGCAGATATCGAGCCAAGTGAAATCAGAGAATCCATAGTGGGGTGGAAGAAGTTGCGAATCGCAGCACGATGAATTGGAAATGCAATGATAAGGATGAGTGGGGTAGTAAGCAGAAGTGCGAGCCATGATGCAAAATGGTGATCGGCATGCGGTGGAATCGGCCAATTGTTTGTGGTGAAGAGATCAAAGAGCCAGGCGCCAACAGATTCATGCCAGGACATCACCATGGAAATTGCAATTGTGGGCAGAGCGAAGATGATTGCGAAGAAAAGCGCACGAGCTGCGCCTTTGCGATGAAGGGCAGGGTCGCGACGATCTTCCAATAGAGAGGCGCTATATCCAGCAGCCTTGACCGCTCTGATAATCACCTCTGCTTTAACATCAGCGGGAGCAAGAATATGAACAGTCTCAGATGCAAAGTTCACTGATGCACTGACCCCAGGAATTGAATTGAGGCTACGCTCAACTGAGTTAACGCATGCGCTACATGTCATTCCTGTCACTGCATATGTCTGGGGAATGAGAGTAGTTCTCTTGAGGTCGATATCAACAAAGGTTTCAGCGCTCTCTGGATTCTTATGGCGCATGAGATCAATCTGAATATCTTCCACGATCTGCTTCTCTCTTCTTAGCTGCTGAAATTCTTTAGCGATGATCTAGGCTTTGAGCGCTGCAATGACGTGGGCATGGAGTGCAGCATTAGTTGAAACGCCATTTCCACCATGCGGGCCTGGCAGGCCTGCTGTGTTAGAGAAGATGCCGCCAGCTTCGGTAACAATGAGATCAAGCGCTGCCATATCCCAGAGAGCTAACTCGGGTTCGAGCGCTGCCTCCAACGCACCTTCGGCGACCAACATATGTGACCAGAAATCTCCATAGCCTCGTGTGCGCCAAGCAGAGGAGAGGAGTGATTGGAAAGGTTGGAGCATTTCGCCCCATCCTTCGAAATCGGAGTAAGAGATTGATGCATCTTCTATCTTTTCAATTCCAGATACATGGATGCGCTTTGTATCTTCATGATTGATGGTAACAAAAGCTCCGCCACCAAGATGGGCAGACCATCGACGGAATAAAGCTGGAGCACTGACCACGCTGACAACTGTTCGCTGGCCGCCATCTGGCGTGCGCTCGATGAGAGCAATAAGAGTCGCCCATGTTGGAACTCCACGTAAGAAATTCTTTGTGCCATCGATTGGATCAATGACCCAGTAGCGCTCCTTCTCAAGGCCTTCATTGCCAAACTCTTCGCCAACAATTCCATCATCAGGGCGGTGTGCATGAAGGAGAGCACGGATAGCCTGCTCTGATGACTTATCTGCATCAGTCACAGGTGTGTTATCTGGCTTTGTTGTGATTGTGAGGTCGAGAGCTTGATAGCGCTTTAAGGTAATGGAATCGGCGGCATCTGCCAGGCGATGGGCGAGGGTGAGATCCTCACCGTATGACAATGGGCTCTTTCCGTTACTGCTCATGGGGTAAGTCTACGTAACTCTTTGCATCTAAGAGGGAACGTAAACTTTCCAGACGTAATTGACGCTCAATCTGATGTTCTGGGCTCTCAATAACCCATTTATTAAGGGCGCATCCATCTTCAGCATGTGAACAGTGGGACATACAGGTAGCTGCAACCTCTGCTAAATCAGGAAATGCCTCAACGATCTCCCGTGGATCTCGATGGGCCAGACCAAATGCTCGGATTCCTGGAGTATCGATAATCCATCCTCCGCCGGGAAGGGCGAGAGCTACAGCGCTTGAAGATGTGTGGCGACCGCGGCCGGTGACATCGTTAACATCTCCAGTAAGGCGATCTGCCTCAGGAACAAGATCATTGATGAGAGTTGATTTTCCAACCCCTGAGTGGCCAACGAGAACAGAGACCTTACCGTTTAAGAGCTGTGCGATTTCTGCAACTTGTTCTGGGCGCTCTGCAATCTTTGAAGAAGTTGTCATAATCTCAACTCCGAGTGCTGCGTACTTCTCCATAAACTCTGGAACCGGTGCCACGTCAATCTTTGTCACCACGATGATTGGATGAATCTTTTCAATAAATGCACTTACTAAGAATCTATCGATAAGACCGCGACGAGGTTCTGGATTTGCAGATGCAACAACGATGAGAAGCTGATCGATATTGGCAACAATAGTGCGTTCAAGCTTGGCGGCATCATCTACCGTACGACTCAGAGAGTTAGCCCGCTCATTTACCTTAACGATGCGAGCAAGACTTCCCTCGGCACCGCTGGTGTCGCCGACAATTTCAACTGAGTCTCCAACGACTACAGATTTAGGACCTAGTTCACGTGCCTTCATTGCAACAACAAGTTGCCCTTCATTAGGACCACCTTGCAAAACGCAACCACTTCGACCGCGATCTACTGAGATAACTAGTGCGGAATGTGAATCACTATGCGATGGACGATCTTTACTGCGGCGACGCGTTGTGCGAGTTGGCCGGATACGAACATCAGACTCGTCGTATTCGCGTGGCGTCATCGAATGTCTACCATCTAGGCGAGCAGGCTCTTCCAGAGGCCGGGAAAATCAGTCAACGTCTTACGTGTAGTCGCAATATTCTCAACTTCTATACCTTCGACAACTAAGCCAATAACAGCGCCGGCAGTGGCCAGTCGGTGATCTTCATATGTGTGGAATGTTCCAGCGTGAAGTGGCGCTGGTGTGATGTGAAGAGAGGTCTCTTCCTCTCTCACATTGCCACCAAGTCCGTTGATTTCAGTGGTGAGGGCAGCTAATCGATCTGTCTCATGCAGACGTAGGTGGCCAATTCCGCGAAGGCTTGAAGGGGAGTCTGCAAGAGCGGCAAGAGCGGCAATCGAAGGCGTTAACTCTCCAACATCATGAAGGTCGATATCGATTCCCTTAATGCTTGGACCACCTGTGACCTTTAAGCCACCTTCTACAAATTCAACATGTGAACCCATGGTGGTGAAAATATCGCGCAATTGATCACCTGGCTGTGTTGTCTTACGTGGCCAATCGGTGATTGTGATCGATCCACCACAGACCATTGCGAGTGAGATAAATGGAGCAGCATTAGAGAGATCAGGTTCAATTACTAAATCAACGCCATTGAGCGCACCAGGTTCAACGCGCCATGTTTGCGCTGCTGAATCAACGGTGACAGTTGCACCAAAGTCGCGAAGCATCTGCACAGTCATTTCGATATGAGGCATTGACGGAAGTTGTCCTCCGACATGCTTGACGGTGATTCCATTGGTCATGCTTGGGCCAACCAAGAGGAGAGCTGATAAGAATTGGCTGGAAGCGCTGGCATCGATTGTTAACTCTCCACCAGGAATTGCGCCACGTGATTTCATCACCATTGGTAATGAGTAACGTCCTTCATGATCAATTTCGATTCCTAGATCTTCGAGGGCTTTAATGACAGGCCCTAGTGGGCGCTCATAGCTGCGTGCATCGCCGTCAAAGGAGATATCTCCATCAGCGAGAGCTGCAAGCGGTGGCAAGAAGCGCATCACCGTTCCAGCGTTTCCCACATCCACCTTCGCAGGACCTTTGAGACGGCCGCCGTTAGATGTTGGTGGCGTTACAACCCAGTACTCGCCACTGCTATCGCTCTTACTCTCTATAGTCAGACCCATGGCAACGAGGCCAGCGGACATCAGCTCGGAGTCGCGAGAGATGAGCGGCTTACGAATAATCGATGGCGATGATGCTTGCGCTGCGAGAATCAGGGCGCGATTGGTCACTGATTTCGAGCCGGGAATTGTGACTACTGCTTCAACGGGGGCCTTGCCGCGAAAGGGCGCAGGCCAGAGTGGATGCGTTGAAGTCATGTGCCAAGTCTACCCCGAGGCTCTTGGACTACGATTGCGAATATGTGCGGGAGATATGCGATGGCGCAGAGCGCTGAAGAGATAGTCGCCTTCTTCAATCTCGTTGAGAATGATTCCAATCCAACTCTGCCACTCAATTGGAATGTTGCACCCACCAACGATATTTACATCGTGAAGAATCGAGATCGTGAGAGCTCAGATCGAAAGCTCGATATCGCATCATGGGGGTTGATAGCTCCTTGGCAGAAGAACTTCAGTGATGCTCGCGCCGGTCAATCTCATGCAATCAACGCCCGCAGCGAGTCGATTCATGAGAAGCCAACTTTCCGAGATGCCTTTCGAACCACACGATGTTTGATACCGGTCACGGGTTATTACGAATGGGCGACCTCCCTTGGAAAATATCCACCAAAGCAACCCTTCTACATCACTAGTGAAGCCGGTAGCCCGCTCTCGATAGCTGGCATCTTTAGCACCTGGCGGAGTGAGAGTGGCCAAGAGATTCAAAGCGCCTCCATCATTACGCAAGAGGCGGTCGGTGAGCTAGCAACTATCCATAGTCGAATGCCGGTCTTTATGACGCGCGATCGATGGGAGGAGTGGTTAGATCCCATGAATAGAGAGATTCACCAATTACAAGATTTGATGAAGAGCGAGAATCCAACTGCTGGACTCATCACACGCCCGGTATCTCCGCGAGTCAATCTTGTGGCAAATAATGGTCCGGAAATCATTGCTGAGTATGAGTTGGGCGAGCCAGAGACCCTCTTTTAGCTCTTGCAATCTGAAGGTAATTCTCAGAAATCACGCTTGAACATAAGGTGAGAACTCCTCTTACTCGGGTTAGGATGGCAGCAATGACATCGAAGGATTTAGTACTCGAGAGCGCGGCCGATCGCACCATTCGGTTCGAGCGCGATGCCCTTGCCTTCACAGATCAGCTATATGCAGCAGCACTTCGATATACAAAGAATCCTGAAGATGCGCGCGATCTCGTTCAAGATACCTATCTCAAGGCATTTACCTCCTTCCACCAATTTGAAGAGGGAACGAATCTTCGTGCCTGGTTATATCGAGTACTCACAACTACCTTTATCAACACCTATCGCAAAGATCAGCGTCGACCTCAAATTGCACAAGCAGAACTAGAGGATTGGCAAATTGCAGAGGCGCAATCCCACACAAGCGATCTCGGTAAATCAGCTGAAGTGGAAGCGCTCGAGAATCTTCCAGATAGCGATATCAAGAGCGCGCTGCAAGAGATTCCTGAAGAGTTCCGGATGGTTGTCTATCTCGCAGATGTTGAAGGATTTTCCTATAAAGAGATCGCTGAGATTGTGGGAATTCCTGCAGGAACAGTGATGTCACGGCTCAGTCGTGGACGTAAGCAGCTTCGTGAAAAACTCGCTGCTTATGCCAAGGAACTTGGCTATTCAGTCGAGACTTCGAAGAAGGCTGTTGCAAAAGCTGCTCTTGAGAAGGGAGATAAGTCATGAGTTACATTGAGATTCAATGTGGCGATGTCCTCTCTTCGGTCATCTTTATTATCGAAGGTGAACTTGAGCAGTTGCCACAGCGCTCTGCGATTGAAGAGCACATCAGCGCTTGTCTTCCCTGCACAGCAGAAATTGCCCATGAGCGCGCAATGCATGACCTCTTACAAGCAACTCTTCGCCGAACATGCAATGAACGAGCTCCCGAGGATCTCCACGAAGCGCTCCATCGCCAATTACGCGCCCAGATGGCCGGTGCCACCGAAGTTGTTACTCAATTTAGTATGACCGAAATTTCGATTGAGATAGATGAATTTGGCAATATTGAGCATCGAGAAATTAATATTGAACAGACGCATATCCAGCACTTCATTGATGAGGATCACGATGAAACCCGCTGAGGATGTATTGGGAGCCGTTGGTTTTTCAGTGATGACGGTTCGCCCTGGTGACACGGCGCTAGCAATGGGGCTCTCTGAACTTCCTATTGTTGCCACATCTCACCTACTCCATGCGATGGAATCTGCAACTATCGCAGCTCTCAGTGAGTATCTCGACAATGGTGAGACAACATTCCTTCTCTCAACCTCAATCAATCTTCTAGCATCTGCTCAAGTTGGTGTTGAACTACGAGCTAATGCACGTTGCAGCGATATTGCTGGCCGCGAAATTACCTTTCAATGCGATGTCTATGAGGGTGATCGCCACATAGCGCAGGCAGAGATAAAAAGAGCGACAGTGGAGCGAGTAACTTTCCTCGCTCGCACTGCCGCTGAATCTTTACTGAAGAACTAGAAGTCAAAGATTTAACGTCTGACTTTGAATATCTAGTTACGCCTTCTTGGTCTCCCAAAAGATTGCTGCGATCTCATCGATCTTTGCGATCAATGAATCTGCAACTGCAACATCCTGTGTACCCTTTGTTCCAGCAGCGCCAGCAAGCTTTGTCGCATCGTTAAAGAGTGTGTGAAGCTGTGGGTACTTCTCAAAGTGAGGAGCCTTGAAGTAATCAGTCCAGAGAACCCAGAGGTGCTCCTTGACTGCATGTGAACGCTCTTCCTTAATTGCGACTGAGCGTGAGCGGAAATCAGCATCTGCATTAGCTGCGTACTTCTCCATGCATGCCTTTACAGAGAGAGCTTCAATGCGAGCCTGTGCTGGGTCATAGACGCCGCAAGGAAGATCGCAGTGAGCAAGGACAGTTGTCTTTGGTGCCAAAAGTGTTGTTAGTAGGTTTCTCATAGGAGAGAGATTACTGCAGGTTAGACTTACGCGCATGAGCAAGAAGTACTCCACTGTTCTCGTTGAGGGCGAATCAATGCTGCCCACCTATTCGCCAGGGGATTGGCTGATGGCCAAATGGGGCGGCTACTTCCTCAAAAAAAGAGGCAATTCCCCTCTCACTCTCCTCGGAAACCTCATGGGCAACCGTGTGGTGGTGGGCGATGTCGTTGTCATTGAGCGCCCCGAGCAACCCGGAATCTTTTATATCAAGCGAATCACTGAAGTAAAGCCAGAGAGCTTTCAGATCTTCGTATCTAGCGACAATCCCGAAGGAACAGATTCACGTCAGTGGGGATGGTTACCAGTGTTATCTGTTCGGGCGAAAGTTGTCTCAAGAGTTCGCAAGGCAAAGAAGTGATTAGAAATAAAAAACCCCGGTTCTGTTAGGAACCGGGGTTTCTCTTTAATTTCTTTAGCGAGTAAAGGCCTCTTGTAGTAAAGCCTTCAACTCTTCCTCATGCAAGTGGTGGTTACCAGTTGCAGGTGATGCGGTTGATCGACGTGAAACGCGACGGAAGACGCGCTCATCGATAGCACGACCACCAAGAGCCTCTGATGTGCGAAGGGCAATATGTGGCCATGGTCCCTGATTTGCAGGCTCATCTTGAACCCACAAGAGATTTGCATTTGGATGCTTTGCAGCTTCCTCACGCATTGCATCGATCGGAAGTGGGTAGAGAAGTTCAACACGAACAATCGCAGTTGAGTTCTCACCAACCTTCTCGCGCTCTGCAACGAGGTCGTGATAAATCTTGCCTGAGCAGAAGATCAGACGTGATGCGTTCTGCACCTTATCGTCACCGATGACTGGGCGGAATGTTCCGCTTGTGAAATCGGTGAGCTTTGAAGCTGCTGCCTTAAGGCGCAACATTGACTTCGGTGTGAAGACAACCATTGGGCGCCGAGTTGGATTAGCAACATGCCAACGCAACAAGTGGAAGTAAGAGGCAGGAGATGAAGGCTGAGCGACAGTCATATTGTTCTCAGCACAGAGCTGCAAGAAGCGCTCAATACGAGCTGATGAGTGATCTGGTCCTTGTCCTTCATATCCATGAGGGAGCAAGAGAACTACAGATGAACGCTCTCCCCACTTCTGGAGCGCTGAAGAAATGAACTCATCCACGACTGTCTGTGCTCCGTTGACGAAGTCACCGAACTGTCCCTCCCACATAACGAGAGCCTCTGGACGCACTACTGAATAGCCATATTCGAAGCCTAGAGCAGCGTATTCGCTGAGCAATGAGTCAACGACGAAGAACTGGTTCTCATCTTGAATCATTGAGCGAAGTGGAGTCCATTCGTTGGCATTCTCAGCATCAACAATTACTGCGTGACGGTTTGAGAATGTTCCAC
Source organism: Candidatus Planktophila sp. (assembly GCA_030832135.1). Taxonomy (GTDB): domain Bacteria; phylum Actinomycetota; class Actinomycetes; order Nanopelagicales; family Nanopelagicaceae; genus Planktophila. The sequence goes on along the minus strand of JAURJS010000011.1, from coordinate 379 downwards.
GGCGTGAATCTTGTCCAGCCAGACGAATTGGATGGCCTTCCTTCAGGATAGAACCGAAGGCAAGGAGCTCTCCCATAGACCAATCGATGGTTCCATCGTTGAGCATCTCTGGACGCTTTGCCAACTGTGGGGCCATCTTTGGATGGAGTGTGAAGCCTTCAGGGGTTGCAACCTGTGTTGCCGCAATCTCGCGAGCAAGTGGCTCAGAGATTGCTGTTGCAATTGCTTCGGCTGCTGGTGGAACAGGAGCCTTAAAGTTTGGATCATGATCAGGAACATGATTATTGACTGATGCAAAGACCGCTTCGAGCTCAGCTTGGTACTCTGCCTGAACTTGTTGCGCCTCTTCTGGAGTGATATCTCCACGACCGACGAGAGC
>JAURJS010000072.1 GCA_030832135.1 Candidatus Planktophila sp. | reverse complement strand
TAGGTATTGAAGGTGCATGGGGTGAAGATTCTCGCCGCACCATTGATTGGGATCATCCTGAGCGTTGGAATGCGAAGCTACATGCCGGGTTTAAAGAACTCATCTCAATCCGCAAGAGCCATGATGCGCTCATCAATGGCGGATTGAGATGGATCCATGTAGCTGATGATTCTTTTGCCTACATTCGCGAATCAAAGAAGGAGACTATCTTGGTCTTCGCATCACGTGCCGCAGTAAAGGAGAAGATTGATCTCTCTCCATACGGCTACAAGATCTCTAAGACCCTTTTTGGAGTTGAGAAGAAGGGTGCAAAGTTCTCAATTAATTCGAAGGAAGCAACTTCGGGAGTATGGATTCTTAAATGAAGAGAACCTCAGTAGCACTCGCACTTACGACCGCGCTCTTTGCAACATCGATTTCCGGGGTCAGCGCCGCTGAAAATTACGCTGGACTATTTCAGCCAGTTGCACGTGGCGATCAAAGTACCGAATCAACGTACTTTGTAATGACAGATCGATTCGCAGATGGTGACTCTAGTAATAATGGCGATGGCTATGACCCAACAAATATCGGTTATTGGCATGGAGGCGATTTCAAAGGGCTGACAGAGAAGCTGCCATATATAGCTAATTTAGGCGTAACTTCTATCTGGATTACTCCACCTTTTAAACAGCAATCTATTCAAGGAAATTCAGCGGCTTATCATGGCTACTGGGCGCTCGATTTTATGACTGTAGACCCTCATCTTGGCACAGAGCAAGATTTCAAGGATTTGATTGCTAAGGCTCACTCTATGGGAATCAAAATTATTGTCGATGTCGTTGCTAACCACACAGCCGATGTCATCCAATATCAAAATGGCAAAGCTTTCATCCCTGCCGGCAAAGAGAACATTAAGAACCCAAAATTCCTCAACGATTTGAGCAATTACCACAATCAAGGGGATTCAACCTTTGAAGGTCAATCGTCTCTGATGGGTGATTTCTTTGGACTAGATGATCTTGCAACAGAGAAATCAGAGGTTGTTCGTGGATTCATCGACATCTGGAGCTATTGGATTCAGACATTTGGAATCGACGGTATGCGCATTGATACCTTCCGACATGTAAACCCAGAATTTTGGAAGGTTGTAATTCCAGCAATTCAAAAGGTTGCGATTGCCTCAGGTAAGAAGAGCTTCCCAATCTTCGGTGAGGTTGCAGAAAATGGCCCAGAAACTCTCTCGACATACGTTGCTGGGGGCCAAGCCCCATCTGTGCTCGACTTTGGTTTCAATGAGCAGGTCACAAAATATGTCGCGAGCTATGGTTCATCTGATCGCTTGGTGAAACTCTTTAATGCCGATGATCTATATACAACTCAGAAAACGAGCGCATATGGATTAGCTACGTTCCTAGGCAATCACGACGCAGGTCGTGTGGGAAGTGCAATCTTGCGTGGTGCCTACGATAAGGAAGATGCTCTCAAGAAGGCAATCATCGCTCAGTCGGCGCTCTTGCTCCTACGCGGTGGTCCAGTGCTCTATTACGGAGACGAGAAGGGGATGACAGGTGGAGGCGGCGATAAGTTAGCTCGCCAAGATATGTTCGCTACCAAGGTAGAGAGTTGGAAGTACGAGCAGCGCATCGGTTCTGATCCGGTTGGAGAAGGCGATGGCTTTAAGCTCGCCAACCCTATTGAAGCTGAAATAACAGCGCTGCAGGCCATCATTAAGGCCAATCCAGCGCTCAGAAACGGCACTCAGCAGATTCTCGCTGCGCAAGGACAGCTCTTTATCGTCTCTCGCTATGCTGCCAAGCAAGAATATGTAGTTGCTTTCAACACCAGCAGCGACGAGAAATCTGCCTCTGTGAAGGCGATGACAACCAATACAAATTGGGTGAAGCTCTCAGGTCAGTGCAAAGGCGATGGAAATCTCACGATAACCATCTCACCAAGCTCATACTGCTTACTCAAGGCTTCCAGCCTCATTGGTAAGAGCGTCACAACAAAGGTAAGTGCTCCCAAATTGGCGTCAAGCAATGACTCGCCGCTCTGGAAGCAGCTCTCTGTCACGGTCAATGCTCCTGGATATAACTCGATTACATTCTTGGCTCGCGAGAAGAATGGAAAGTGGAAATCTCTCGGCACTGCAGATAGAACGACCTTTGCAAGCGATGTGACTACCGGCAATATCTATCGAACCTTCCTTCATCCAGAACTCTTTAAGAAGCGCGCTGCGCTAGAGTTCATAGCGGTAATGAAGAACTCTGATGAAAAGATCATCGTCTCGCCAATTTCAAAGGGTGTTAATAGTTGAAGCGTTCAATAATCTGGTTTCGCCGCGATCTTCGGATCGGTGATCATCCTGCTCTTAACGCCGCCATCGAGGGAAGCGATGAGGTAATTCCACTCTTTATTCTAGATAAGCAGCAGATTGAAGAAGCTGGAAGTAAATTGCTTGCCTATATGAGCAACTCTTTGCGCGCGCTCGATGAATCTCTAGGAAATCGCCTACACATTATTGAAGGTGATCAAGTTGAAGTGTTGCGTGAGCTCATGGAACTCTATGGCGCCACCGAAGTGCATATCTCAGCAGAGCCTGAACGTTATGGTGCAGAGAGAGATGCGCGTGTAGAAGCTGCTGGAATCCCATTGATTCGCACCGGCAGTCCGTATGCGGTCTATCCAGGACGAGTTGTAAAACCCTCAGATGGCACTCCTTATAAGGTCTATACGCCCTTCTATAAGAATTGGTGTATCCATGGTTGGCGCGCACCAGCACCAACGCCGAAGAAGATCAACGCTCCCAAGCCACCAGATAAGTACCGCGCATTCCCTGACTTTCCTCTTCCGGCTGGAGTCACAATCATCGAGGCGGGCGAGCAGGCGGCGTTAAAGAGATTCGCAGAGTTCAGTAAGAGCGCAATCGATAGTTATGACGAGAACCGCAATATGGCTGGAATTGATGGCACATCGAAGATGAGTAGCTACCTCAAGTTTGGTGAGATCCACCCGCGGACACTTCTAGCAAATCTCGGTGAAAGTAAGGCTCACGATACATATCGAAAAGAGATTGCTTGGCGCGAGTTCTACGCCGATGTCCTCTTTCATAATCCAAATACAGATACAGAGTATTACGCACCTCGCTTTAAAGAGATGCGCTATGACGCACCAGGCGAT
>JAURJS010000071.1 GCA_030832135.1 Candidatus Planktophila sp. | reverse complement strand
GATCTATTCTCAGTTTTGATGGGTGAAGATGTTGAGAAGCGTCGCGCATTTATTCAGCGCAACGCTAAGGATGTTAGGTTCTTGGATATCTAATGAGCGATGAAAAAATAACAGCGGCAGATTCCAGCGGTGCAACATATGACCGTATTGAGACAGTTGACCTCCAGGTTGAGATGGCGCGTAGCTATCTCGATTATGCGATGTCAGTCATTGTTGGTCGCGCACTTCCAGATATTCGTGATGGCTTAAAGCCAGTTCACCGTCGCGTCCTCTATGCGATGTTTGATGCTGGATATCGTCCAGATAAGGGTTATTACAAGTCTTCTCGCATCGTCGGTGATGTCATGGGTAATTACCACCCACACGGTGACACTGCGATCTATGACTCTGTGGTCCGCTTGGCACAGCCGTGGTCTCTTCGCTACCCACTCATCGATGGAAACGGTAACTTCGGCTCTCCTGGTAACGATCCAGCAGCTGCGATGCGTTATACCGAAGCTCGCCTTGCGCCATTGGCGATGGAGATGATGCGCGATATCGATGAAGATACCGTTGATTTCTCACCTAACTACGATGGCCGCTCACAAGAGCCAGATGTATTGCCTTCTCGCTTTCCTAACCTGCTCGTCAACGGCTCGGCCGGTATTGCGGTGGGTATGGCGACAAATATTCCTCCTCATAACCTTCGCGAAATTGGCGAGGCGGTTATCTACACACTTGAACACCCAGAACAATCGACTGAAGAGCTCCTTGCACATCTCTTAACGGTTGTGAAAGGCCCAGATTTCCCAACTAAGGGTCTGATTGTTGGTCGTGGTGGAATTGAAGATGCCTATCGCACCGGTCGTGGTTCGATCACGATGCGCGCAGTCGTTAACGTTGAAGAGATCAATAAGCGCACCTGTCTTGTAGTCACAGAGCTTCCATATCAAGTCAACCCAGATAACTTAGCTTTGAAGATTGCTGAGCTTGTCAAAGATGGCAAGATCAAGGGCATCGCAGATGTTCGCGATGAAGGTAACGAACGTCTTGGTCAGCGCCTAGTTATTGTTTTGCAGCAGGCAGCGATTCCAAAGGTTGTTCTCAATAACCTCTATAAGCAGACACAATTGCAGGACACATTCGGTGCCAATATGTTGGCGCTCGTTGATGGCGTGCCCCGCACACTTCGCTTAGATGAATTTATCAAGTACTACATCGAGCACCAGATTGAGGTAATTGTTCGCCGCACCAAGTTCCGTTTGGTTGAGAAAGAGAAGCGCGCACATATCCTCAAGGGATACCTCAAGGCGCTCGATGCTCTTGATGCAGTAATCGCACTGATTCGCGCATCAAAGACACCTGAAGAAGCACGTACCGGGCTTATGAAATTGCTCGATGTTGATGAGATTCAGGCAAATGCAATTCTCGATATGCAACTTCGCCGTATTGCAGCGTTGGAGCGCCAGAAGATCAATGATGAGTATGAAGGTTTGATGGCAGATATCATCGAACTCAATGCAATCTTGGCATCTGAGGCTAAGCAGCGTGAAATTGTGAAGACAGAGCTCTCAGATTTGGTAACAAAGTATGGTGATGAGCGCCGAACACAGCTTGTTGCATCTGAAGGTGACTTCTCTGCAGAAGATTTAATTCCTGATTCAGATGTTGTTGTCACGATTACTCGTGGCGGATATTCAAAGCGCACTGCGGCAGATCTCTATAAGTCACAACGTCGTGGTGGCCGCGGAGTAAAGGGCGCATCCCTCAAGCAAGATGATGTCGTCAACCACTTCTTCGTTGCATCAACTCATGACTGGTTGTTGTTCTTTACCAACCAAGGACGCGTTTATCGGGCAAAGGTTCATGAGCTACCGGATGCAGGTCGCGATGCACGCGGTCAGCACGTTGCAAACCTCTTGGCATTTAAGCCAGAGGAGACCATTGCACAGGTCTTGTCATTTAAGGATTACAACGCAGCGCCATTCTTGATCCTTGCTACAAAGGGTGGCCTCATCAAGAAGACTCCTTTGATTGAGTACGACTCACCACGCACCGGTGGATTGATTGCAATCAATCTCAAGGGCGATGATGAGGTTGTCTCCGCAACTCTTGCTGCAGATGGCGATGAGATTCTGCTCGTCTCACGTAAGGCGATGTCAGTTCGCTTCGTCTGTGACGATGAATCACTGCGCTCTATGGGTCGCTCCACATCAGGTGTGATCGGTATGAAGTTCCGCGAAGGTGATCAGCTACTCACGATGTCACGCGTTGATGGTGAGAATTCATTTGTCTTTACTGCAACAGATGGCGGATATGGAAAGAAGACTCCAATTGAGGAGTATCGCCTCCAGGGCCGTGGTGGAATTGGAATTAAGGCAGCGAAGATTGATGAGGATTCTCGTGGAACTCTCGTATCAGCCCTCGTCCTCGTCGATAGCGATGAGATCCTTGCAATCACCAGCGCAGGAACGGTAATGCGCACCCAAGCTTCTGAGATCCGCCAGACCGGCCGTGACTCGATGGGCGTTCGCCTCGTCAATCTTGATGAAGGTGCCACCCTTTTGACAGTCACTCGCAGCCGGGAAGATGAGATTTCCGAAGAAAAGTAGTACTGTCTGCGCCTGTAGCGATAGACCGAAGGCGTTTTGGCTACTTGAGTAAAATCAAGTAATCTACGCATTCTGCAAATGAACGAAAGTTTATCTGCGGGCCTATAGCTCAGCCCGGTTAGAGCGCTTCCCTGATAAGGAAGAGGTCGATGGTTCAAGTCCATCTAGGCCCACCCCGCACTAACAACGGG
>JAURJS010000070.1 GCA_030832135.1 Candidatus Planktophila sp. | reverse complement strand
TCAATGTCTATCCCGTTAAAGGCCAGCTCAACCTCTTGACGATTTATGTGACAAACCCGGAGAGCTATGTCTTTGGAGCAGAGATTCTTGGCTGCTGGGCTTGGGGCGATTGCGTTGCGATGCCACGGTCTGTGATGTATCAAGATGGTGCAACTGATGATGAAGAGTTTAAGAGTGGAAAGAAAGATATGGTGAAGTCGCAGAACGTTGCACTCGCTGCAGCTAAGTCGGCAATTGCCCGTAACTTCACTAATGTAGATATCTCTGCGGTGAAGGATTCCTCGGTAAAAGTTTCACTGAAGAATACCGGTGGACCAAGTGGAGGGTTGATCTTCACTCTTGGACTTATTGATCTCTTAACTCCAGAAGATCTTCTCAAAGGGCGCAATGTTGCAGGTACCGGAACTATTGAAGTTGATGGAACTGTTGGACCCATTGGTGGCGTGACCGAGAAGATCATTGGAGCAAAGAGAGCGGGCGCAACTCTCCTCTTTATCTCCACCCAGAACTGCGGTGAACTCCCGGCCAAGGTCGAGGGGATCCAGGTGTTAGCGGTGGAGAAGATTGACCAGGCAATTGACTACCTCAGAGAGCCATTTTCGATGGGAAAGACCGTGGGAGAGGAGTTAAATTCTGCAGGAATTCGTGGTTGCGCTAGCGTAGGAGCATGAATAGAAATCGCACGCCCCTAGCCGTCACAGCAGGAATCTTGGTAGCCCTCGGAGCGCTCTTGCTCTCCTTGAGCGGCTTCTATATTGATTGGCTCTGGTTTAAATCAGTCGACTTCACATCTGTCTGGAGCACGATTTTAGGTACCAAGGTCCAACTCTTCTTAATCACTGGGCTCATTAGCTCGATCGTTATCTCACTCAATATCTATCTCGCATATAAGCGCCGCCCTTTCTATGTGCCAACATCGATTGAACTCAATGGAGTCGAGCGTATTCGCGCACAAATCGAGCCAATTCTTCGCTTGGTATTCGGCGGTCTATTCCTGGCAATTACATACTTTGCTGGAACATCAGGTGCTCTCTATTGGAGAGAATTGTTGCTCTTTAAGAACTCCACATCATTTGGTGTGAAGGATCCACAGTTCAACCTTGATATCTCATTCTTCGCATTTAAGTTACCGCTCTATCAGGCGTTGATCTCATGGGCGATCTCAGCTCTTGTGCTTGCGACACTTGCATCAGCATTTGTTCACTACATGTATGGCGGAATCCGCACGGTAGGACAGGGAGATCGCACAACTGTTGCAGCTCGCGTGCAGCTCTCAATTCTCCTCGGTCTCATCGTCTTGATGAAGGCAGTGGCATATTGGTTCGATCGTTATGCACTTGCTCTCAAAGAGAACAAGTTGATTACCGGTGCAACTTATACAGATGTCAATGCAACACTTCCTGCAAAGGCAATCCTTACCGGTATTGCAGTTGTCTGCGCACTTCTCTTCTTTGCAAATATCGTTCGCCGCTCATGGCTCTTGCCAGCAGCTGGAACAGCGTTGATGGTGGTCTCATCAGTTCTCATCGCCGGCATCTACCCAGGTGCGATTCAGCAGTTCCAGGTCAAGCCATCTGAGTCATCGAAGGAAGCCCCTTATATTCAGCGAAATATCGATGCCACACGAGCTTCTTATGGCCTGACTGATGTCGATGTTCAGGAGTACAACGCGGTTGTCTCACCTAATGCAGGTCAGCTCGCAGGAGATGCAGCAACTATCAGCAATATCCGCTTGATGGATCCAGCTGTTCTCTCAGCGACATTCCGCCAGCTACAGCAGATCAAGCCTTACTACGGCTTCACTGAGACGCTCGATATCGATCGCTACACAGTCAATGGCACAACTCGCGATGCAGTCGTTGCAGTACGCGAACTCAACATTGATGGAAATCCAAGCCGTAACTGGATTAACGATCACCTTGTATATACACACGGCTTTGGTTTCGTAGCCGCCTATGGCAATACAGTCGATGCTGATGGAAAGCCAAACTTCATTGTTGGCGACCTTCCTCCAACAAAGGGTCTCGGTGATTTCGAGCCACGTGTCTACTTCGGTGAGAATTCACCTGAGTACTCAATCATCGGTGGCTCAAAGAATAGTGAGCCAGTTGAGTTCGACTATCCCGATGACAGCTCAGCAAGTGGTCAGAAGAACGTTACCTACACAGGTACTGGTGGCGTTCCTGTTGGTGGAGTACTCAACAAGCTTCTCTTTGCAATCAAGTATGGTGAGCAGAGAATTCTTCTCTCCAGTTTGATCAATAAGGATTCAAAGATTCTCTTCGAACGCAATCCTCGTGATCGCGTTGCAAAGGTTGCCCCTTGGCTTACCCTCGATGGAGATCCATATCCAGCAGTTGTTGATGGAAAGATCACCTGGATCATCGATGGTTACACCACTTCAAGTGGATATCCATATGCTCAAGGAACATCACTCTCAACAGCAACTCAGGATGCTCTTACAGCTAACTCGAATTCAATTACAGCTCAGCAGAACCAGAAGGTTAACTACATCCGTAACTCTGTAAAGGCAACAGTTGATGCCTATGACGGAACAGTCACTTTGTACGAGTGGGATGAGAAGGATCCAGTCCTCAAGACATGGATGAAGGCATTCCCTGGCACCGTCTCACCAAAGAGTGCGATCTCTGCCGATCTTCTCAACCATATTCGCTACCCAGAAGATCTCTTCCGTGTTCAGCGTGAAGTGCTTAGCTCGTATCACGTGAAGACAGCTGATGCGTTCTACGGCGGACAAGATTTCTGGCGCGTGCCACGTGACCCATCAACCTTTGGTGCAAACGCTGCAGCACAACCTCCGTACTACCTCACATTGCAGATGCCAGGAGCGAAGACTCCTGCATTCTCATTGACGACACCATTTGTGCCACGAGGCGGTCGTGAAAACCTTTCAGCCTTCGCAGTTGTTAACTCAACAGCAGGTCCTGATTATGGCAAGATGACTGTGTTGCAATTGCCGCGCAGTACAAACGTTGCTGGTCCTTCACAGGTTGCATCTAACTTCGAAGCCAAGCCAGAAGTTGCCAACTCACTCTCGCTCTTGCGTCAGGGTGGTTCTGATGTAGTACTTGGAAACTTGCTGACACTTCCAGTTGGAAATGGTCTCCTCTATGTACAACCTGTATATGTGAAGGCGACATCAAATGCTGCTGCGTATCCACTATTGCAGAAGGTTCTAGTCTCATTCGGAAATCAAATTGG
>JAURJS010000002.1 GCA_030832135.1 Candidatus Planktophila sp. | reverse complement strand
CTTGGGGTTGTGTCGCCACTGCTACTGTCGGCTTAGCGCTCTTATCTCTGCATGGTTGGTCTGTCGGATATGGTGAAGCATTGGTTCTGGTGAGTGCAATCGCCTTCGGTGCTCACATAGTTGCTCTCGGAAAGTGGAGCAACGGTCTCGATAGCTACGCAATGACCGTTGCACAATTAACGGGATGCGCTCTCCTCACCGGCGTCTTCGCCTTTATTGAAGGATATGAGCCACCTGCTGGTCGCTCCGGTTGGCCCGTTGTCTTCTTCACCGCAATTTTTGCTACAGCTATCGCCTTTATGGTTCAGACCTGGTCACAGGCTCACATCTCATCAACCAAGGTGGCCGTCATTTTAACTATGGAAGTTGTCTTCGCTGCGCTCTTCGCTGTCCTCTTTGGCGGCGAGACCATTAGATTACAGGCGCTCTTTGGGGGTGCACTCGTTCTCACGGCGATGTTTGCAATCGTAAAGCCACGAGAAGTTGAGAGTACCCATGGCAATTGATCTTCGCTCTGACACAGTCACAAAACCTTCCCAAGGAATGCGCGATGCAATTGCATCAGCCGAGGTTGGCGATGATGTTTATGGTGATGATCCAACGGTCAACTCATTAGAGGAGCGTGTAGCTGCTCTCTTTGGTATGGAGGCAGGGCTCTTCTCCCCTACGGGATCCCTTGCAAATCAACTTCTTATCCGCACATTGGTAAAGCCTGGAGAGGAACTTCTCACTGAAGAGCGTGCTCACATCGTTCGCGCAGAACTAGGTGCCGGCGCAGTCTTTAGTGGAATTACAACTCGAACATGGCGTTCAGAGCGCGGTCTACTCAACGCAGATACACCGCTTGCCCTTGCCCACGAGAACGCAGGCCCATATTTGGTTTCCACAACTGCGATTGCAGTAGAGAACACCCACAACTTCGGCGGTGGAACTGTCCAACCGATCTCAGAGATTGCGCGATTAAGCGCTGGAGCTCGTGAACGTGGCATCTCAATGCACCTCGATGGTGCTCGCATCTGGAATGCTCATATCGCATCCGGTGTTGCCTTCACTGAATTCGGTAAGCACTTCGACACCATCAGTGTCTGTCTCTCTAAAGGTTTAGGTGCGCCAGTTGGTTCTATATCTTTAGGTAGTAAAGCAGCAATCGCAGAATCTCGAATCTGGCGCAAGCGCTATGGCGCAGGTATGCGTCAGATTGGTCTCTTGGCAGCTGCCGGTCACTACGCCCTCGATCACAATATCAATCGCCTTAGCCAAGACCATGCCCGCGCAAAGAAGTTGGCGCAGGCACTTGCCGCCCATGATTCAACGCTGATCAACCCAGATCACGTTGATACCAATATTGTCGGACTTGATCTGACTCACGCTGGAATCTCCGCAGCTGAATTTGCTGCTCGCTGCAAGGAGAAAGGTCTCTGGATTAGTGCGCTAGGAAAGAGCTATGCGCGCCTTGTTACTCATCTTGATTTTGATGATGCCCAATGTGATGAAGCGATTGCCATCATGACCGCTTCACTTGGCTAAATTAGTCGAGCGCACCTTCATGCTTGAGTAACCACAACTTTTTATCTACTCCCCAGCCATAAGCTCCGATTGCTCCGCCAGATTTAATTACGCGGTGACAGGGAATGATGACAACAATCTTATTCTTCGCACATGCGCTACCGGCTGCTCTCACAGCGGCAGGGCTTCCTGCGCGATATGCAAGATCGGCATAGGACTCCATTGTTCCTACTTTGATCTTTCTCATCGAAGCCCAAGCAGCTTGAGAGAAATCTCCCCCTGGTTGTTTGACTTTGATGGAATTAATCGCCTTAAGGTCGCCTTCGAAGTAATCGATAATCTTCTCAGTCACACCTGGAATTTGTGCGCTCTTCGTTATCTTCTCTTCTAGTTCATGTGGCGATAGCGATGAGAGAAGGTCCTGAAAGCCTGAGAGGTTAAGCCCAAGGACGGTTTGACCTCGAGAGAGCAGATAGAGCTTTCCAATCGGCGACGAGATGGTCGAAGAGAGAAGCTCAGACATCGCTAACTACCGATCGCGCAGCATCTCTGCAACGAGGAAGGCTAGCTCAAGAGATTGAGAGTGGTTCAGTCGTGGATCGCAGGCTGTCTCATAGCGAGATTCAAGATCCTTCTCAGAGATTTGATTTCCGCCACCGAGGCACTCGGTGACATCATCGCCGGTGAGCTCGATATGAATTCCGCCAGGATGAGTTCCAAGCTTCTTATGGACCTCAAAGAAGCCACGGACTTCATCGAGCACATCTTCAAATTGACGAGTCTTATAACCGTTAGAAGTCTCAAAGGTATTTCCATGCATCGGATCACAGACCCAGAGAACCTGAGCACCACTCTTTGTGACTCCTTCAACAAGTGCTGGCAGAATCTCGCGGATCTTCGATGCGCCCATACGAGTAATAAATGTCAGGCGTCCTGGCTCACGATTAGGATCAAGCTTTTCAATGAGGGCAAGTGCATCTTCGACAGTTGTCTTAGGACCAAGCTTTACGCCGATTGGGTTGCGCACCTTTGATGCGAAATCAACATGTGCTCCATCCATCTGACGTGTGCGCTCACCGATCCAGATGAAGTGGCCAGAGACATCATAAGGAAGCTCTGTCCGTGAATCGATGCGAGTAAGGGCCTTCTCATATTCAATGATCAGCGCTTCATGGCTGGCATAGAAATCAACGGCCTTAAATTCGTTCGGGTCAACACCGGCCGATTCCATAAATGAGAGTGCGCGACCGATCTCGTTTGCAACCTGCTCATACTTTTCACCGAAAGTTGAATCCTTGATGAAGCCCTTGTTCCACTCATGAACTCGACGAAGATCGGCAAAGCCACCTTGAGTGAATGCACGAACTAAGTTGAGAGTTGCAGCTGAGGTGTTATAGACCTTCACCAAACGCTGTGGGTCTGGCGTACGAGACTCTTCGGTGAATTCGAGTCCGTTTACTGCATCTCCGCGGTAGGCAGGAAGCGTTACACCGTTACGGGTCTCTGTGTCATTGGAGCGAGGCTTTGCAAACTGCCCCGCCATGCGACCGACCTTAATGACAGGAAGCGATGACTGGTATTGCAAAACCGCTGCCATCTGCAAGATAGTTTTGATGCGATTACGGATTGAATCCGCTGTTGCAGATCCAAAGGTCTCAGCACAATCTCCACCTTGAAGCCAGAATGCCTTACCAGCTGCAGCATCTGCGATGCGAGCCTTGAGCTCATCGCACTCACCTGCGAAGACAAGCGGTGGCAGAGTCTTGAGCTCTGCCACTGCCTTAGCTAACGGTTCACCGGTTGGACCGCCAGGCCAGTTGGGTTGTTGTGCCGCAACTGCGCTGTCGTTAAAGAGCGAATCCAGTGATGTCATGTAGTTAGCCTAAAGTCTCGAAGGGAAATGGTGCAGGGTAATTAATCTCTCTTACCAGGGCGTAGCCGCGGGGCTTAGCCGAAGAAAGAGAAGACCTCTTCGTAGCGAGAGATTGGAACAGTCTTCAAGACATCTGTTGCAGAGGCCAATGGGACATGGACGATATCTGTGCCATGAAGGGCCATCATTGTTCCCCAGTCACCCTGGTGAGCAGCTGTGATTGCCTCGAGGCCGAAACGTGATGACAAGACGCGGTCAAATGCTGTCGGTGTTCCACCGCGCTGAATGTGGCCGAGAACGGTGCAACGTGTCTCATAACCGGTCTTTGCCTCAATCTCCTTAGCGAGCCAATCTCCAATTCCTGAGAGCTTCACATGGCCAAATGCATCGAGCTCTTGATCCTTAACGATCATGTCGCCATCTTGAGGAATCGCACCTTCTGCAATCACGATGATTGGCGCTGTGCCTGTCTCAAAGCGTGACTTCACATATTCGCAGACCTTATCAACAGAGAACTTGACCTCTGGAACCAAGATGCATGCAGCATCTCCGGCAATACCTGAGTGAAGAGCAATCCAACCTGCGTGGCGACCCATGACCTCAACGATCAATGGACGGTGGTGTGACTCTGCAGTTGTGTGGAGGCGATCAATCGCCTCCATTGCAATGTTGACTGATGTATCGAAACCAAATGTGAAATCTGTATTGTTGAGGTCGTTATCGATTGTCTTTGGAACGCCGATGACCTTCACGCCGAGAGCGTGGAGCTTTGTTGCAACGCCGAGGGTATCTTCGCCACCGATTGCGATAAGTGCATCAACGCCATGAGCCTCAAGGTTTGCCTTGATCTTCTCAACGCCGCCATCGATCTTAAATGGGTTGGTACGTGATGAACCGAGGATGGTTCCACCCTTGGTAAGGATTGGCTTTACTGTCGCAAGATCTAAAGGCATGGTGAGACCTTCAAGAGGGCCCTTCCAGCCATCGCGGAATCCCACGAACTCGTAGCCGTACTCCTTGATTCCCTTAGTTACTACGCCGCGGATAACTCCGTTGAGGCCTGGGCAATCTCCGCCACCTGTAAGAACACCAAAACGCATTGTCTGACTCCAAATTTAGAATGTGGTTGGGCTGAGAAAATAGCCCTTATGTCAACGTTGACCTAGCCAAAGTCTACAACGCCCATGATTTACTGTCTCCATGCCTCTCGCACCAGAAATCAAAAGCTTCCTCGAAAAGCAGGCTGCCATAGGTGCGCCAGCTGTCTGGCAGGCGCCACTATCTGAGATTCGAGCAAATACTCAAGGTCGGATGGTGATGTCAGGCCCAGTTGAGGATTTTCGCGAGATCGCCAACCGTTTCATTCCAGGGCCAACGGCTAATCTTCCGATCCGCATCTATCGCCCCACCGATAATCCTGCCGCACCGGCAATCATTCACTTTCATGGTGGCGGCTTTGTGCTCAACTATCTCGATATGTATGACGCATCGATGGCGCGCCTTGCCAATCAATCTGGATTTACGATTATTGGAGTCAGCTATCAGAAGGCGCCTGAGCACCCCTTCCCTATTCCCTTTGATGATTGTTATGCAACGCTAATCTGGGTTCGCGATCATGCACTCGAACTAAAGATTGATCCTCACTTTATTGGAGTCGCAGGAGATAGCGCTGGCGCAACATTAGCTAGCGCAGTTGCTATTAAGGCTCGCGATAATGGCATTGAGTTAAAGTTTCAACTTCTTATCTATCCATGTAACGGTCGAGATTTCACCACTGATTCTTACATCACTATGGCAACCGGTTATGGCCTGACAACGCAGGCGATGCAATGGTTCTGGGAGCAATATCTGCAAGGAAGCGAACATGATTTAAATCCATATGCCGTTCCGATGTCAGCAGAAGATTTCTCTCATCTCGCTCCAGCAATTATCATCACAGCAGAATTCGATCCATTGTTAAGTGATGGTCAAGAGTATGCGCGGCGACTTGGCAACGCGGGAGTACCTGTGATCTATAAAGAATATGACGGAATGATTCACGGCTTCTTCACCAATATGGCCGTGACTCCAACGTCTCAAATTGCCATTGATTACGCAGCTGGAGAGCTCAAGAAAATTAAGGGGTAACTCGAATTCCCTTGCCCACAACAACGATTCCAGAATCGGTCACTGTGAAGCGCTGACGATCTCTCTCGAGATCAACGCCAATCTGCGCCCCGGCCTCGACCACAACTCCCTTATCGATGATTGCATTTCGAATGACGGCGCGTTCGCCGATCTTCACACCGGGCATCAACACCGAGCTATCGACAAAGGCACCCGAACCGACATGAACATCGTAGGAAGCAACGGTGCGATTGACGTGGCCGCCAGAGATGATGGAGCCCGCACCCACGATCGAATCTTGAGCAATACCGTTCTCAGAGAACTTTGCAGGAGGAAGTGATGGTGGGTTGGTCAAAAGTGGCCACTCGCGGTTATAGAGATTAAAGATTGGATGGATTGAGACTAAATCCATATGGGCATCGTAGTAAGCATCGATAGAACCCACATCCCGCCAGTAACCCTTATCGCGCTCTGTTGCACCTGGAACAACGTTGTGTTCAAAGTCGTAGACCTTCGCCTGGCCGGCAGCGGTCAACATCGGGATGATATTTCCACCGAGATCATGACGTGATTCGAGATCTTCTGAATCAAGAATAAGAGCTTCTTCCATCACATCGCGCTT
>JAURJS010000069.1 GCA_030832135.1 Candidatus Planktophila sp. | reverse complement strand
TCAAAGACGAGAGTTCCAATTGTCATCAATGTGTAGAACCAGCCGCGAGTCTGATCGATTGCCTCGCAGATAAAGTCAGCAGGGTAGGCAGCCTTAAATTTCTCAACTGAACCTTCCTTATGTGGATAGCCCCACTGTGCAAATGGCATTGAACCTGAGTCATACCAGCAATCAATTACCTCTGGGATGCGAGTCATCGTTAATTCACATTCAGCGCATGCGAAGGTGATGTCATCAACGAATGGACGATGGGGATCGAGATTGGAGAGCTCTTGGCCAGCAAGTGTTCCGAGCTCCTTCAGTGATGAGATACAGATTTCATGCTTATTCTCACAGCGCCAGATTGGCAGGGGAGTGCCCCAGAATCGATTACGTGAGAGCGCCCAGTCAATATTGTTGGTGAGCCAATCTCCGTAGCGCCCAGTCTTAATTGTCTCTGGATACCAATTGGTCTTCTCATTCTCACGAAGGAGCGCATCTTTGATGGAGGTTGTGCGGATATACCAGGATGGCTGTGCGTAATAGATCAATGCAGTGTGGCATCGCCAGCAGTGAGGGTAGGAGTGTTCATATGGCTGGTTCTTATAGAGCGCGCCATTGGCCTTCAACTCTTTCACAAGTGGTTTATCCGCATCTTTAAAGAAGAGTCCTCCGACAACAGGGACATCAGCTAAGAAGTGGCCATCTGCAGCAACTGGATTTACAACAGGTAATCGATAAGAGCGACATACCTGTAAGTCATCGGCACCGAATGCTGGTGCTTGATGGACAAGACCTGAACCATCTTCGGTTGTGACATAGGTAGCGAGCACAACGAAGTGAGAGTCAGGAATGTCAATGTAATCAAATGGGCGCTTATAGGTAACGCGCTCAAGATCTGAACCCTTAAAGCGCTTAAGAATTTCGTGTTCTCCCGCAACTGCGCTCAAAAGTGCTTCAGCGACGATAAGAACTTCAGATGATTCTTCAACGGTTGCCTTGACTGCAACATAATCAACATCAGGATGAGCTGCGACAGCAGTATTTGATACCAAGGTCCACGGCGTTGTCGTCCAGACAAGAAGTGAGGCGTTGAGTTCAGCTAACTCACCACTGGTAATTGGAAAGCGCACATAGACTGAAGGGTCAACGACAGTCTCATAGCCTTGAGCGAGTTCGTGATCTGATAATCCGGTTCCACAGCGAGGACAGTATGGTGCGACTCGATGATCTTGAACAAGAAGTCCCTTCTTCCAAATTTCAGAGAGTGACCACCAGACTGATTCAACATATTCAGGGGCCATCGTCCAATACGCTTGATCGAAATCAACCCAGAAGCCCATCCGCTCAGTCATCTTCGTGAATGCATCTACGTGGCGGGTAACAGAGCTCTTGCACTTCTCATTAAATTCAGCGATACCAAACTTTTCAATGTCGCCTTTACCTGAAAATCCAAGTTCCTTCTCAACAGCAATCTCAACGGGAAGACCGTGGCAATCCCATCCAGCCTTACGAGAGACATACCTTCCCTTCATCGTCTGATAGCGGGGGAAGACATCTTTAAAGACACGTGCTTCGATGTGGTGAGTGCCGGGCATTCCATTTGCAGTTGGAGGGCCCTCATAGAAGGTCCATGGCTGCCCTGCAGCGCGAGCTTCTAAGCTCTTCTCAAAAATATTTTCACGGCGCCAGAAATCAAGGATCGAGTGCTCCATCGCCGGCAGATCAATCTGCGGGGCGATCGCCTTAAAGGTATTCGAGGACTTATCAGTTGCAGTCATATCCATCTCCAAGTTATCCAGCTGCCTAGCTCTTCTAGGTCATCTAGTTCATCTGGAGGGACGAGCGATATTCGCTCGCGGTACCACCCGCCTTGCAGAGCCAAGAGGTTCTGCCACTTTTACTACCTTCATATAGCCGGCTCTACACACCCCATGAGCACGGGGCTTCTTCCAGCTGGCTCAGAGGTGATCGCCTCTTCGACGCCATATTTATATGAATTTACTTCTCTATGCGCGCAGTCTAAGGCATGGCGAGGGCAATGACCGATTTCTATGCGTGGCGCAGTTGGCAGGGGCGGGTGAATAGGCATAAGGTGCGCGGCGTGCCAGCAAAGAAAATTGCCCAAAAGCTCCTGAAGAAGGTTAAGCCTGCTCAGAAGAAGGCGGCGCCTGCAAAGAAGGCTGTGGCGAAGAAGGCAGCGCCTGCAAAGAAAGCAGCTCCAGCAAAGAAGGCGGCACCTGCAAAGAAGGCTGTTGCAAAGAAAACAGCGCCTGCTAAGAAGGCAGCGCCTGCTAAGAAGGTGGCTGCCAAGAAGATTACCGAAGTGAAGAAGGCGCCGGGTCGCCCATTTCCTTCAAAGGTTGGAAAGACAACTCTCACCGTTGATGAGAAGTCACAGACAGTTTCAGTTGCAACGGTAGTTGCTCCCACAGCAGCACCCGTCGTTGAAGAGCGCCGTTTGGTAATGCCACCTCCACCACGTCCTGTGAAGAGTGGAAAGAAAGTTGCACCGCTCAAGCCACTAAAGGCAGCACCTACTCCTGTTACCGCAGCTGAAGGTGAAGCTGCGTGGAGCGCGGCAGAACTTAAAGCGATTCGTGCAGAACTTGCTAAGGATCTTATCCGCCTGCAGGCAGAGCTTGCATCAGTGGAAGCTGAGATGGATGAATTGATTGCTGATGCTGGCGATGGCGCAGGTGATGATCAAGCTGACTCAGGTACAAAGACTTTCGAGCGTGAACATGAGATGTCTCTTGTGATTAATGCGCGCGATATGGTTCTTCAGACCGAGCGCGCTCTAAGCCGTATCGAGAATAAAACTTATGGAAATTGCGAAGTCTGCGGTTCTCCGATCGGGAAGGCTCGCTTACAGGTATTTCCTCGCGCAACTCTCTGCATGATCTGTAAGCAGAAAGAAGAGCGGCGCTAAAGTGCGCCGAACCTCACTTCTCCAACGTCTATTCGCTCTCGCCTTTTTTATCTGGGCGCTTGATTTCCTTACCAAGAATTGGGCAGTTGAAAATCTTTCTGCAGCACCTCGAAAGATTTTGGGTTCATTTCTTCAGCTCACCCTGCTTCGCAATCCTGGCGCAGCATTTAGCATGGCGACTAGTTTCACAATTGTCTTCACAACAATTTCCATTGCGGTAGCAATCTTTATCGCTCGATATGCATCACGAATAACCTCACCAGGATGGGCCTATGTTGCCGGCCTTGTACTTGGGGGAGTTCTGGGAAATCTCACAGATCGCATCTTCCGTGAGCCTGGATTTCTCTATGGGCATGTGATTGATTGGATCGAAGTACCTCACTGGCCAGTATTTAACGTCGCAGATTCCTCGATTTCAATAGCTGCTGGCATCGCTATCCTTCTCACAATCAAGAACATTTCTCCCACCGCCACATTAGATAATAAGTCTGGAAATCAATGAGTAGAGAACACCGCACGCTTACCGTGCCGGAGGGCGTGGCTGGCGAACGTATTGATAGCG
>JAURJS010000068.1 GCA_030832135.1 Candidatus Planktophila sp. | reverse complement strand
TGCGCGAAGGGCGATTAGCCCCTTGTAGTAATTGACTGTGGCGGAGTACTTCACCTTAGTGCCCCACTTAAGCGAATTAGTTGCATCATCTGATTTGTAACTATTCTCATCACCATTTTTTGAACGCAAGAACTCTTGTCCTGCCTGCATAAATGGAATGCCTTGAGATAAGAAGGCTACTGAAGTCGCAAATTGGCTTATCTGCGCAACACCGGTTGGAGAAATTCCCTTCACGCTAGCAGTCAACTTATCTGCCAAGGTGAGGTTGTCGTGTGCCTCTACATAGTTCACCGACTGCACTGGTGCGCTCGTAACCCACTTATTGAGAAAAGCAGGGTTATAGAGAGTGTTACCAGCAATACCTGGGTAGATATCACCCACGGCAGTCGACTTGCCTGTTGCCCATCCTGTGTCGGCTGCCTTAAAGACAGAGCCCTTCAAACCATCGCGAAGTTGATCATTGAAGTGTGCAACGTTGGAGAGCTTGGCAATATTTGTTTGGCTAGCTCGCAACTCTTGCGGCAAGGTTCCCATCTCCCAGCCCTCACCAATGATGATGATTGTTGGATCGATTGCTTTGAGGGCAGCTGAGACTTCATTGATTGTGGTGATATCCATCAACCCCATCAAGTCAAAGCGGAAGCCATCAAAGTTATATTCACTTGCCCAATACTTGACTGAATCAACAATGAACTTTCGAACCATTGATCGCTCCGAAGCAACATCATTGCCGCATCCGCTGCCATTGGTCAGAGTTCCATTCTCATCGGTGCGGAAGAAGTAACCGGGAATGATGAGGTTCTGACTGAAGGTGTTGGAGTTATAGACGTGGTTATAGACGACATCCATATTTACTCGAAGGCCGACCTTATGCATCGCCAAAATAGCGCTCTTGAGCTCAGTTATGCGAGCTGTTGGGTTCCTTGGATTCGAGCTATATGAACCTTCAGGGACGTTGTAGTTCTGTGGGTCATAACCCCAGTTAAATGTTGGGGCTGCCTCATCGACTGATGCATAGTCATAAACAGGAAGTAGCTCAACGTGAGTGATACCAAGATCCTTGATTGCTGATACTCCCGTGGCAACTCCCCCGCTCTTGGTATTGAGTTCGGTAAAGGCAAGGAATTTGCCCTTATTTCCAGCAGAGATTCCACTCGATGCATCCATGGAGAGATCTCGGACATGGAGCTCGTAGATAACAGCATCGGTTGGCTTACCGCTGAACTTCGGCCTTACCTTGCTCCATCCAGCTGGATTTGTCTTTGATAGATCTACTACAACACCGCGCTCACCGTTGATTGTCGTGGCTCGGACATAAGGATCAACAGCTTCGTTATTGGCGCCATCTAAAGTGATGCGATAGTTATAGATCAGACCATTCTTATCGCCTGTAAGGGTAGTTACCCACGTGCCGTTGATATCTGAGGACATTGCAATCTCAGCACCCGATGCAAGTGGCGTCTCAGCCTTCTCATAAGTCACCAGGGTGACTGCAATTGCAGTTGGCGCCCAGACTCGGAACTTAGTTGAAGTTGGAGAGTAGGTATTTCCTAAATCATTGCCTGCGTATGTGTATTTTGCGGCAAACTCTGGTGAGTCATAGAGCTTTGCCAGCTTATTGCCAGCAGCCACCGGAGCTGGCGTTGTTGGGAGCGAGTAGTGAATTGTTGGATCATTTTGGCGCAGCCAAATCTCGGTGACGCCATCTGTACCAAATTTTGTGATGAAGCGATCATCCGGAACATCTTTCGAGAGCCACTCACCCTTACGGACGATAATTCCTAAATTATCAAACTTATCCATTCCAGGAATTTCTACAGTTGCAATCTTTCCGTAGGCATCTTCACCGGTAAATTGCACGCCAGCCTTATTAACATCCACATCAGCGCCGGTAAGCATGTTCTTCCAGATCCAGAGATTCCAGGATGCATAATCAGGCTCAGTGCGCTGGTAGTGAACGGTGAGCTTTATCGTCTCAGGGTTGGCTGCATTTGAGATGGCAGGAAAGAGTGTGGCCAGAACTGCCACGATTGAGATAAAGAAAATGGAATTACGGAGTGGATTTCTCATTCTCAAATATTAGATTCATATCTGCCGAAAGAGAAGCCTTGCCAACTGGAGTGAGTTCGAGACTCTCGGGACCTTTTGAGGCAGACTCCTCCAGTTCTATGGTCAGATCTGATTTATCTCAGGCCAGCTCGCTTTGCCACAAAGAACGTTGCCGTTGTTGAAGTATTTGCGCTTGAACCGCTATTGGCCATAAAGACAATACGTATCGAGACGGTTCCATGCGTAGCTGGTTTCCAAGAACAGGTTGCGACAAAGGATCCATTGGTCGATTTATTTCGACATCCAGGGATTACCTTGCCGCGCTCATAAAATGTAATTTTTCCGGTGGTAGTTGCAGTTACAGTGATTGTGCCAAGGGTTCGATAGACAGGTTGCCCCACTGAATAAGAGAGTGTGGCGGTACTGCTTGTGGCGTAGTAAATGATGATGATTCCGCTTCCACCAATTCCACCGGCGCGAGAAGAGGAACTGCTAGCAGCTCCCGCGCCACCACCTTTTCCAATATTCGCCTCTCCCCAAGCACCTGAAAAGTTAGTGCTGCCCGGGCCGCCGGCGCCACCGCCGCCATAAGTAGAAGTGATGCCTCCGATAGTTACTGATAATCCAACACCAGCAGAACCTGCAGTCGAGCCAGAGCCATTGCCTCCAGCTTCTCCTGCGCCTCCGCCGTAGCCTCCACCGCCGCCATTGCCTCCAGCTGCCGAAGTTATCGATCCGCTTTGCCTGACTCCTCCTAATTGAGCACCGGTGGGATAGTTGCGTGAGCCACTTCCTGCACCTCCACCAAGTGATGTAACGCTTCCAATTATCGAAGAGTCTCCCGATGAACCAGAGAGCGTTGATCGTGTATTAGCACCACCGGCTCCACCGGCTCCAACCTTTGCGGCAACAACAGCGCCAGCGGCGATAGTTGAAGATCCCGTAAGCACCATTCCACCCGCGCCGCCGCCACCGCCACCATTATCGTGACCGTTTCCACCACCACCGCCGCCGCCGACAACGAGGTAGTCAAACCCAGTAACGGTAGCTGGAAGCGTAAATCCACCTGAAGTATTGATATACGACCTTGGGAAGGTGACGGTTACGCCGGATCCACTTGAGCTCTGTATCTTCACATCGCTCCATGCTGGCGAATTCGTAAGGGATAAGAAAGATGTTGCAGCAGCACCAACTTTTCTATTAGCAACTGTCGCACCTTGGCCAGTGTTGAAGTCATAGTAAGCAAGGAGCGTGGAGTCACTCAGCGTAGGAGCTGAATATAAATTTCCTTGAATCTGCGCCAGGCTTCGCTCGGTATTCCAGAGCTTCACCTCATCTATAGCGCCATCAAAATAAGTCGAGCCGTAACCGGCATATCCAATTCGGAAAGGAATATTTGTGTAGCTAGAAGCAACAGCTGAAGAGAGCGTATATGAATATAGGAGAGCTGCATTGAGATAAAACTTTATGGCTGTTCCATTGCGAGTGAGTGCAATATGTGACCAGGCTCCAGCTTCCGGAACTACTCCCGTATCAATCCAACCAGTGTTGGATGTGCCATTGAAATAGATCACCAATTTATAAGTGCCGTCAGAGATCGCGATATCGTAATCACCATCTCGCACCAAAGTCTCACATCGTATTCCCACCCCGATGCACGCTGAATTTGGTTTTACCCAACCTTCAACGGTGTAGTTACTGAGATTTTGCAGTGGCGCCGTTGCCGAATTACTAGCGGCAGACATACTCGATGAACGAGTAAACGCTAGCGCTGTATCCAGTGGCTGATATGGAGAGATGCTCGAACTTGCGGGAGACCCCACCGCGGTAACTTGTAGCCCTCCGGGCGCTGAGTTATGTGCGTAATCGGCGACAGTATTTCCAGACGAATAGTTGGTATTCATTAAGACCTTGGTACTGCCTCCACCCACAGCAGAGAGCTGCGACGTTGGCGGTGTGAAATTGCTGGTGTATGCAGCAGTTCCTTTTATCAATCGAATATCTGCGACCGAGCCGAAGAATTCACCGTCGCCCCAGCCACCATTCTTCGAGATAAAGAAGGCACCGAGACCACTCTTTGCCGGGTACCCGATATGGGTAAACCGACAGCCGTTCTGGTTGCTCCTGCAACACCATTGACGTAGAGCGTCATAGTGGATCCATTTCGCACAAGCGCCAAATGAGTCCACTCACCGATAGGCAGTGCAGATGATGTTGAAGTCCAAATATCGGCGCTACTTGCATCATTCGGCGCCATGAACCCGAGCTTGCCATCGCCGGCAAAACTTTGGCCGATGCGAATCTCATGGCCATTGATTCCATTTGTTAAATCACTGGGCATGCCGATACTGATGATTCCAGTGAAATCGTTATTTGGTCGAGAAGTCGGATGGACCCACGTCTCAAAGGTGAAGTCACTTGCTCCCATGATGAACTCTGATGAATCGACCGATTTAAAGTAATTTCCAGATCCAAGAACAATGCTGCCAGCAACACCCGAGGGCGCGGCGCTTGCGCTCGATAGCGGAGCTACGCTCAACCCTGCAATGACAAGGATGTTGACGAGAAATGAGGAGGCAACGCGTGCAAAGGTGCTGCGGCTATATCTCATTCTCATTGGCACGTAATTCTTACTGGGCAGTTCCTATTAGGCGCCTTTGTAAGCCTTCTCCATCGCAGCAAGATCAATCTTCTTCATCTCAAGCATCGCCTGGGTAGCACGTTGTGATCCCTGCGCATCTGCTCCGCCGAGATAATTCATCATCTCTGAGGATGTCACCTGCCAAGAAACTCCGAACTTATCTTTTAGCCAACCGCATTGGCTCTCCTGCCCACCATCAGCTGTCAGAATCTGCCAATACTTATCAATCTCTGCCTGATCCTTACAAGGGATCTGAAATGAGATTGCCTCACTATGTGGGAACTGTGGGCCACCATTGAGGCCAATGAAGTTCTGGCCGAAGATTTTGAAATTTACGACAATCTCTTCGCCTTGAGCATTGCCTGGTGTATCGGTTGGTGCTATCCAATTGTCGGCTAGGGAGCTGTTGGGGAAGATACTTACATAGAAATTAGCCGCTTCTCGAGCATTTCCGTTGAACCAGAGGCAGGTAGTAAGTTCCATGAGCCTAAGCATATCGGGGCTATTCTTGGACTCATGCAAGCCCGAAAGAAGTTAAGCGAGCTCGCCCGCCGCCATAAAGTGGCCCTTTCGGGAGTTCTGATCGGGATAGTTATCCTTCAGATAACCCAAGGATTTACAGGAAGCGGCGACTACACCTTCCAACAGAGCTCTAGCGCCGTAGGTGAATCCAAGGAATCTGTCATTACCTTGGAAGGTAAGCGAAGCGCAGAGCTCATCCTCCCAAAGAGTTACGACTCAGGCGTCTCTACTCCCCTGCTTATCAATCTCCATGGATATAGCGGCAACGGTCCATCCCAGAGTTCCTACACATTCCTGCAAGAAGCTGCCTTCAACTCTGGTCTTGCATATATCGCACCGACCGGAAATGAAGACTCTTTTGGAAGTACTTACTGGAATGCCACTGATGCATGTTGTGATTTCAATAAATCTAAGGTCAATGACATCGAATACATCGATTCGCTCATTGAGAAATCAATAGAAGCTGCAAATATCGATCCCTCCCGCATCTATCTCTTCGGCCACTCCAATGGTCACTTTATGTCTTATGCATATCTCTGCAGTGGATCGACCAAGATCGCAGCAATCGCTGGCTTAGCTGGAGCGATGGATCCGGACCTGACTTCCTGTAAGGCCAATCCCAATAATATTTTGCATATCCATGGCGAGAAAGATGGAACCATCCTTTATGGAGGTGGTGCTCTCTTCGGCAACTCATACACATCTGCAGCAGAAACTGTTGCCCAATGGCAGCAGATCAATAAGTGCACCTCGAAAGAAGGTGGCTCGCTAGACCTCCTCGAATCTATTGAGGGCTCTGATACGAAGATCGGTAACTTCAGCTGTAAGAACGGTTCTCTCGAGTTCTGGAGCCTCCCCCTTGGAATTCACACTCCAGCCCTTGATATCGAATTCGCTCAGAAAGTGATTGCTTGGCTCGTGCAGTTTAAGTAGTCAGCCGTGGAGAAGAGTCGGTGCCTCCTGGCAGAAGGGGGTTTCCAACCTGCGATCTCTTGATCGAAAGCGCCACTTCCTGCCGAAATATAATGACCTCTGCCCTATGGTTGCCCCATGAAAGCTATTCAAATATCTGAGTTCGGCGGCCCTGATGTAATGAAGATGGTAGAAATTGCCAACCCAACGCCTGGCGAAGGTGAAGTTCTTCTCGATGTAACCGCTATCGGAATCAACTATGCCGACACCCATCAGACAGAGAATAGTTACCTCTCCGCACAGACTCTCCCACTTGTTCCAGGTATTGAGGTTGTCGGCACCTTTGAAGGTAAGCGTTATCTCGCTTCCTGTTCATCCGGAGGATATGCCGAAAAGGCAGTTGCCCATAAGGCAGTTCTCTTTCCCATTCCCGATGCAGTCACTGATGAGCAAGCGCTCTGCATGTTGGTTCAAGGCACAACAGCATGGCATCTTCTCAAGACAATGGGTCGGGTGAAGGCCGGTGAATCAGTAGTTATCCATGCCGCAGCAGGTGGAGTGGGCACAATCGCGATTCAATTAGCAAAGCTCTGGGGCGCCAAGGTCATCGCAGTTACTTCCTCAGATGAGAAGTCAGCTCTCGCGACCTCTCTTGGCGCAGATGCCGTGGTTGATGCGAACTCCTCAGATCTTGCAAAGGCAATTCGTGAAGCCAATGGTGGGAAGAGAGTAGATATTGTTCTTGAGATGGTGGGCGGAACTACATTTGATCAGAGCTTGCTCGCACTTGCAGATTTTGGTCGCTTACTGACTTTTGGAATGGCCTCTCGCACAGCGCCAACACCGGTTCATCCTGGATCGCTGATGCATGGCTCTAAGACAATCTCAGGTTTCTGGCTCGCAAATTGCTTCGGTAAGAAAGAGATGATGAACGATGTCATCGATGAGTTATTTGCATTAATTGCCGATGGAAAGTTAAAGCCTGTGATTGGCGGAACTTACCCACTAAACGAAGCTGCCGGCGCTCATCGCGCAATGCTTGCGCGAGGAACAACCGGCAAAATCGTTTTAAAGCCTTAATTAATTAGCGACGACCACGTCCTCCACCACTACGGTTACCGCGGTAACCACGGCCTCCTCCACCACCACCTGAACGTGGAGAGCGCTTTGGCTGCTCGACGACTGGCTGAACATACGGAATACCTGATGGCTGCTGAGCACCTGTAACG
This sequence comes from Candidatus Planktophila sp., assembly GCA_030832135.1. GTDB lineage: Bacteria > Actinomycetota > Actinomycetes > Nanopelagicales > Nanopelagicaceae > Planktophila. Next base: position 12,601 of record JAURJS010000068.1, on the reverse strand, counting down.
CGCATCAGCTCTTCGCTCGATGGCTTCACATAGACAGTTGAAGGATTAACACCTGCACGTGTTGTGAGGCCCTTTACAGACTTCTGCTGACGAGTTGTGGCAAGTGAGACCACTGTGCCTGATTCACCAGCGCGAGCTGTGCGACCAGAACGGTGGAGATAATCCTTGTGATCTTGCGCAGGATCAACGTGCACAACAAGAGAGATTCCATCAACGTGGATTCCACGTGCTGCAACATCTGTTGCCACGAGCGCTGCATTCTCTGACTCCTTGAAGAGAGCCAATGTGCGAGTACGAACAGCCTGTGACTTACCGCCGTGGAGTGCTCCGACTGGAACACCTGCATGTGCAAGTTTGTCAGCCAGACGATCTGCACCGCGCTGTGTCTTGACGAAGAGAATTGTCTTTCCGTTGCGAGCTGCAATCTCTGCTGTGACTTCATCCTTCTCAGAAGGATCCATTACGAGAAGGTAATGCTCCATAGTTGAAACTGATGCGCGGTCATTCTGCAATGAGTGAGTCTTTGGGTTCTTCAGGTAGCGGCGTACAAGTGCATCAACACCGCGGTCCAAAGTCGCTGAGAAGAGAAGACGCTGTCCACCCTGCTTAGCTTGATCAAGAATCTCTTGAACGACAGGTAAGAAGCCCATGTCAGCCATCTGATCTGCCTCATCGAGAACAGTGATCTCAAGCTGATCGAGTTGAACTTCACCCTTGTTGAGAAGGTCAATCAAGCGGCCAGGTGTTGCAACCAATATCGCTGTGCCCTTACGCATCGCGGTGATCTGCTTTGTGTATGACATGCCGCCTGCAATAACTACAGATGCGTGACCGATTGAGCGAGCAAGTGGCAGAAGAACTTCATCAATCTGCTGAGCTAGTTCACGGGTAGGTGTAAGAATCAAAGCCAATGGCTTATGTGGATTTGCGCGCTTTTCAGCGATATTTGAGAGTAAGGCGAGGCTGAAAGCGAGAGTCTTTCCAGAACCGGTCTGTCCTCGTCCAAGAATGTCATGGCCTGCAATCGCATCAGGGACAGTCGCCACCTGAATTGGGAATGGGCTAAGGATTCCTTGTGCTCTCAAAGCATTATCGAGCGCTGCTGGGATTCCAAGTTCGCGGAATGTCTTTGCAACTGCATCGAGCGGAGTTGCATCAATGAGGTTGGCATCTGCCAAATTTGGTGAGATATACGAATCATCTGCACCGAAATCTTCTGCAACATTGCGGCCACGACCCTTAGAGAAAGATTGTGGCTCATTGTTGCGACCTGTCGCTGTGCGACGATCGCGAGGAGGCTTTGAAAAGTCGCGGGTTGGACGCTCTGTGCGATCAGCAGGACGCGATGTGCGCTCTGGCTTATCGAATGAACGCGCTGGTTTGTCGAAAGACTTTGCTGGACGCTCTGTGCGATCGGCTGGACGTGATGTGCGCTCTGGCTTATCAAATGAACGAGCTGGCTTATCGAAGGAACGCTTCGGCGCTGAACTTGCACCACGTGGACGCTCTGTGCGCTCTGTGCGCTCTGGTGAGCGACGCGCTGGGCGTTCGTTGCGATCTGAGACAAATTTTTCTGCACGAGTCTTTGGCTTTGGACGGCCACCCTTTTCAAAGACACGCTCTGATGCGCTCTGACGAGGATTTCCCTTTGGTGCGCCTTCAATCTCCTTGGACTTTGAGCTGATCTCCTTCTGGAAACGCGCTGCACGAAGCTTGGAGCGATCGGTTAAGCGTGCCTCTTTACGAGTTGCTGGCACCGCATCGCGATCTGAGTAGCGCACGGTAGTCGTTGGTTTAAATTCACCACTCTTGCGAGGGGTCGCCTTCGATGATGTGCGAGGTGTTGTTGATGCGCTCTTGGAACGAACTGCTGGGGCTGCCTTCTTTGCTGCCTTTGCAACTACTGCGCGACGTGGCTTGCCCTTTGAGGCTTCACGACGTGCTTTTCCGGGCGCGGCTGTACGCTTTTGTAAAGTCATTATTAAGTTTCCTATCGAGATATCAAGCTCGTCTCGATTAGGAAAAACCTCTGTGGGTTAACCAGGGTGGTGATAAGACTCGCAAGAAGAGCCTGAATTAGGCTCATATTTATTGGTTCTGTTACTTCTGTAACAGTCCCGAATTCTACCGTCAATCCTTTAAATTATGAAATCCGTGCGCAGTGCGCGATGAATTGAAGGCTATTTCACAAATTTTGGCAGGTGGAGATCGAATTGGATTGAAATTACTCGAGTGAGAATTACGAGTAACCCTCCAACTAAGACTGCAGGGAACTCTGCAACACCGAGCGCGATGAGAGCAACAAATGCACTAGCCCCAACGAGAGCACTTGTTCCAATAGTTTCGCGATGTAATAAGACCGGCTCAACTTGGCAGAGCACATCACGAAGAAGTCCGCCTGTTACTGCAGTGATGACTCCGAAAATAATCGATGAGTACCAAGGGATGTTGAGTTCAAAGGCGAGCTGAGTGCCAGACATCGTTGCAGTCGCAAGGGCGAATGTATCCATGACGAGCAAGGTCTTTCCAACATGAGTGACTCTGCGGAATGTGAGGGTAATTAATACTGCTGCGAGAACTGAGGCGATAATCCATGGATCTGTAATCCAGACCGGCATTATTCCAAGAAAGACATTTCGAAGAGTTCCGCCAGATATAGATGCAATGATGGCGATGAAGGTAATTCCTCCATAATCAAGGCCACGATCTGCCGCGATGCGCGCTCCTACCAGGGCAAAGACAAATGTCGAGAGGAGATCGAGCGCATGAAGAAGATCCATGACATGAGTTTATCGGTTGGAGTCAGCTCCACGAGCCAAATCACTAAGCGCCTGCCCACTAACTCTGTAAACGGTCCAGTCATCCATCGCTAATGCTCCGAATGATTTATAGAACTCAATTGCCGGCTCATTCCAATCGAGAACCCACCATTGGAAACGACCATATCCGCGCTCTTGGCAGATCGCTGCAAGGTGTTGGAGAAGAGCTTTTCCATATCCTGCACCTCTATATTGCGGCCGCACAAAGAGATCCTCTAAATAGATTCCATGCTTGCCCTGCCATGTTGAGTAATTTAAGAACCAGATTGCCAGACCGGCAATTGCTCCATCTACCTCAACTATTTCGCAGAAGACCTTCGGATCGCTACAGAAGAAGGTTTCGATAATCTGCTCTCTCGTAGCCTTTGCCTCATCAGGGGCCTTCTCATAGAGAGCGAGCTCATAGATAAGGGCGATGATCTCATCGCTATCTTCAATTGTGGCGGGGCGAATACTCATTACATCAGCGTACTTTGCCTCTGCATAAATATGAAAAAAGGTTTCAATTCGGTTACAAAATCCTAATTTGCTATGAAAAAAGAGGGAAGTGTCGAGCCTCTCAAGTAGGCTACCCGAATGTCATTGAGCCATGGATTAAGCACAGATAAGAACTGGTGGCGCCAAGCTGCGATCTACCAAATCTACCCACGAAGCTTTGCAGATGCAGATGGAAATGGAATCGGCGACCTCAAGGGCGTTACCTCTCGCGTCGACTATCTCAAATCTCTGAGCCTCGATGCTGTCTGGCTATCTCCTTTCTATCCATCGGCTCTCGCCGATGGTGGTTACGATGTTGATGACTATCGCAACGTTGATCCAAAGCTGGGCACGCTCGATGATTTCGATGAGATGCTCGCCGCACTACATAACGTTGGCATCCGAGTCTTTGTAGATATCGTTCCGAACCACTCCTCTAATCTCCATCAATGGTTTAAGGATGCGATTGCTTCAGCTCCAGGATCTGCCGAGCGCAATCGCTATATCTTCCGTGATGGTCGCGGCGCCAATGGTGAACTTCCTCCCACTGATTGGCCATCTCACTTTGCTCCATCTGCATGGACACACGAATCTGTCTGGGGAGGCGAAGGCAATCAGTGGTACATGCACTGGTTCGCTCCTGAGCAACCTGATTGGAATTGGGATAACCCTGAGGTGGAAGCTGATTTCCTCGCGACGCTTAAATTCTGGGCTGACCGTGGCGTTGATGGTTTCCGTATCGATGTTGCACATGCGCTGAAGAAAGATCTCTCTGAGCCCCTTCGCATGCGCGCGACTATGGAATATGAGGAGCCACGCGATCTCAATGGCACAGGAATCTTGATGGATCGCAATGAGGTTCTTGAGGTCTATAAGACTTGGCGCACGCTCTTTAACTCATACGACCCACCACGCGTAGCTGTTGCTGAGGCAAATGTTCATCCCAGCCGCCTGCCGCTCTATGCAAGTGAAGAGACTCTCGGACAGTGCTTCGACTTCCGCTTTATCGATGCCACATTCGACTCTGCAAGCTTTAAACATTGCGTGACAGATAGCCTTGAGATGGCGAAGAAGAACAACTCCTCCACAACCTGGACGCTCGGCAACCACGATCAGATGCGTTATGCGACAAAGCAGGGGCTCCATCCTGTCGTTGATCGCGATGAATGGTTGCTAGGAAATGGCACATCACACCCTGTTGATTTTGAGATCGGCACACAGTGCTCGGTCGCTGCCAATGTCTTTATCTTGGCTCTTCCTGGCTGCACCTATATCTATCAAGGTGATGAGCTTGGAATCCATGAGGTTGCCGATATCCCTGAAGATCAAATTCAGGATCCGATCTACCTGCGAAACCATAAGAAGGCGAAGGGCCGTGATGGTGCTCGAGTTCCGCTTCCTTGGACTCGAGCGGGAGAGAACTTTGGATTTGGTGATGGCTCACCACACCTTCCGCAACCAGAGTGGTTTGGAAGTTACTCCGTCGAGGCCGAAGATGGCGTTCCAGAGTCTCCACTTGAGATCTTCCGCAAGGCGCTCAAACTTCGACGCGAATTGCAATGCGCAGAAGAGATCACCTGGCATAAGACTTCACGTGAGAATGTTCTCCACTTTAGCCGACCAAATGGTTGGAACTGCATCACCAACTTTAAGGGTGGAAGATATCCAATGCCTAAGGGTGAAGTTCTACTGACTACTCAGCCACTTGTCGATGGAAAGATTCCCTCTGGAACAACTGTCTGGTTTAAAGCCTAGAGTTCTCAGATGAGGAGCAACTCGGAGAGATAAGTTCTTACGAAACTCCGAGAATATCTACGACGAAGATCAAGGTTTCGTTGGGGCCAATGGGACCAGCACCTGCTGCGCCATAACCCATCTCTGGTGGAAGTACTAAGAGGCGACGTCCACCCACCTTTGCGCCAGGTAGTCCCTTCTGCCATCCCTCAACTACTTGAGCCAATGGGAATGTTGCAGGCTGTCCAATCCATGATGACTCAATTACTTTTCCATCAGACCATGTCATGAGGTAGTAATGCACTGTAAGAGTTGAGGTAGGAAGAACTTCCGCACCACTTCCCACAATGATGTCTTGGGTTGTGAGCTCCGTTGGAGCAGCACCAGTGGGCGCTGAGACCGTTGGAACTTCGCCAGCATTTGCTGAAACGACAGGGAGGTTGCCAGAAGTTGGCGTTGACTCTGCCGCTGATGATGTTGGGTTTGATGAGTCGGATGAGTTCATATTGATTGCTCCTAAAGCTGCGAGGGCCACCAAGGCCAGGGCGAGTACTGCTGCCACGATTGTGCGAGGGCTCTTCATGGGATGCACCCTATCTTTCTCTCCTCCCTTTTTCCTTTCGCCCCGCCTGCATTAGACTCGAGGTATTAGCCTGGGGTTCGATTCCAGGAGGATATGTGAAAGGAATCTCATGGCGCCACGTAAGCCACGTAAACCTCAGGCGGTCGATGCGCTAGCAACGAAGATTGCGCAATGGGTTGCCCGGTACAACCTCCAGAACGATCCCTACCTCACCGGCCTACTTGCTGCGATTGAAGGTAAGAAGGATCTTCATATCTGGGCTGAGTTAGATCCCAATGAGTATCTCCCCCACCCAGATACAGATGCTGCGGGAGCGAAGGAACGTTTAGTGCGTCTGCTCACCGTTATTCGCAACGTCCTCGTCTTCGCACCGGTTGCTCTGACATGGGCCGCGGTGAGCGCTGCAACAACTGGCTTCTCGCAATATATCGAGGCAAATGGCGCAGATGTAGTGAACTTCCTTGATTTCTGGCAGAACGGCTATGGGATCCTTCATGATGAGTGGAAGATTGGAAATGTCGCTCGCCTCGACTTTATCATCGTGGTCATCGTCATAGCCCTGACTCTCTATGTCTCACGCGCCGGCTATCAGGTGGAGGAGATCCAGCGAAGAGCTGAGAATGAGATTGATCGCGAACGTCTTGCTCTGGCCATTGAAATTCATGCCGCCCTTCACGATAAGCGCAAGATTTCAACTGTGACAATGAATGCCAGCTTGGCTGGTGCGATCTCCCGCCTCGTCGGCGCCACCGGTAAGTTGGAGGATGCTTCTCAGAATCTAGAGAAGGCAACGCGCAAGCTCCCTAAAGAGAGTGCGCCATCTTCATTTCTCTCATCATTCTCATTCGACTCTGATGAGACATCAGAATTAGCTAAGCCAAAGCGTAGAAAGACACGTCGTGCGTAAAGTACGCCCTCGTCGCGTTGAAGAAGATTCCACCCATCAAGGTGGTTGGCTCTTCGCTGATTCATTCCTTGCTCTCATGGTGATCTTCCTTGCAACTATCTCCTTTGTCCCCTCAATCGGCGGCGGATTAACAGGAACAGGAAATATTGGAAATATCGCCGGCGGAAATTATGTTAAAGGCCTCAATATCGCCTATGAGAAATTTGATGCGGTGCAGATCCAAAAAGATATTGAAGGCTTTATTATCGGTGAGAAGCTTCCTCGCAGCTCAAAGGTCCTCTTTGCAAAGATTGTGGGCGGCTACGACCCAAATATAGAGGGTGAGAATGAGGCGAAATTTAGAGCCCTCATCTTTAGCGCTGAGATTACAAAGGCAGAGATCGAGTACTTCCAGAATGCGAAGGTTGATCTCGGTGCAAGTAAATTATTGAAGAAGAACCAGATTGTCTTACGACTTACCCTCTCACCGCAGTAAGGGTGGTTTTGTTAGGGATACCCCAGTGAAGAATGAGGGCTAGAGCCCTACAACGCCCAAAATTGTTCCAAAGAATGGAATGACGATAATTAACTTACCTAAAACATCTTCATTCTTGACGCGGACAAAAGATACGAGGGTATCTACATCGACGCTTCCATCGCTGGCAGATTTAACAATTCCGGTCTGCTTGCCTTGGCCAGCTACTTCAACGACAACCTTATGGCCAACTGCATAGCTGCTTGAGCTCTTGTAGAGCACAATGCTTGATTTAGCAGATCCCATCGCGCTCTCAAGTCCATTCTCAGGATGAACAACGCGGAATCCGAGGGCGAAGAGGACGACAAAGATTGCAGCAAGGGCAATGAGCTTCGTCTTCATAATCAAAGTCTAACCTACCGCTAGCGCTTCTTAGTTGACTTAGGAGCGGCCTTTTTCGTTACCGGAGCCTTCTTTGCGGCACTTTTCTTCACAGCAGGCTTACTTGAGCTCTTCGCTTTCGCCACAGATGTCGCACCTGTTGAGCGTGAAGCCTTCTCAGTGATCTTATTGAGCCATGCCTCAATCTCAGCATCTTCTGAAACAGGTGAGACTGTAATCGCAGGAGCGATACTTGAAGATGTTGAGATTTCAGAACTTGTTTGATTCTCAGATGAGAGCGAAGGTGATTTAACCTTCTTCGACTTCTTTGATGTGAGCGACTGGATAAGCGCTTTAAATGTTGCAGACCAGTTGATGCGAGAGAAATTCTTAAAGAAGTGTTGAATAGAGAAAATAATTCCTGCAACACCTGCTGGCTTGCGTGATACAGGTGGTCGCGCAGGACCAGCTTGTTGGTTCTGATCGCCATCGGAATCATCATTAACATTTCCGCTACCCATGCCGAGCATAAGACGGCTAGTGCGACTATCTGGCCGGCCTACACCACGCCACGTTGCGACCTCGATAACACTTCCCTGGGTCATCTTTCCGACGACAATCTTCTGTCCATCTGGAAGATCAATGACAAGTGGTGAATCCGAGATTGGCAGAGGGAGCTTTGAAACCTTTGGCGAGCCTTGCTCGCTCTCTTGGTTAGCCAATTGAGAAACCAACGCGATCTGTGTAATCGGCAGTTGAGATATCTTCAATATTGATAATGCCGTTTACTACACGAACTGGCGTTTCGCCACGTCCTGCGAAGTAAGAAGTCACTGCAGAATCTCGAGAGCTAATCTTGCAGATATTTGGTGTTAGTGAATCAGAGAAGGTGAACTGAGGATTTGAAGTTGGCCAAGGAGCTGTTGTGTATGTCTTGGTACAGACAATCACATCGCCAGGTTGATACTTTCGCTGATAATCCTTTGTCACAGAGTTGCTAATAGTGATGTAGACCGACATCGGCAGGCCACTACAAGCTGCATCCACATCGCCATCGGTGACAGCTGAATCTCCAAAGGAGAACTGTGAGAATACAAAGTCTGATCCGTTGAATTTGCGCTGCACATCCATTGCGACAACGCCATCTGTGTCACATGCGCCCACTGCAATAACGCCTTGGCCGTAGGTGATTGATCCACCATTGCCAGAACCACCATTAATACCGTTTGTGCCGTTGGTTCCATTGGTGCCGTTGATTCCATTTAAGCCGTTGGCGCCCGGTGTTCCATTACATGTATAGGTCACATTTCCTGCGCCATCGGTAAATCTCACTCCACCAGCTGTGCAACTTCCTTGAGCTCCGGTAAAGGCAACAGAGAGAACACTGGAGCCGGGTACACCAACAGCGCCAGGAGCGCCATCGAGGCCGTCTCTTCCATCTTTACCGTCAACGCCATCTTTACCATCCATGCCGATCAGACCATCTTTACCTGCAACTCCGGCAGGTCCAGGATCGCCCTTAGGGCCGACAAGGAGTGCAAGAACCTGATTGAGGTTCTCAGAAGCAGATTTTGTTCCGAAGAAATAATTCTGTGAATCAGTGCTGTTAGTTGAATCCGCGTAGGCGACACCGATGCGAGTCAGCGAGAGCACTAGGAGGATGACAGCGAACTTCTTCATGGTCTTATTGTCTCCGAATTCTCATCAAAAGAAAACTTATCCTCGTTAGAGGAGTAAATCGCGCTATAAATGGAGTGAATTACCGGGGCTACGGCGGTCAGCATGAGCAGGAGGTTGGCCCGCTGGTCGAGTAAGAGCGGCTTCATCGAGATCTGCTTAAAGATTGCAAAGGCGATGGCTGAGATAAGGGCCGACTCTAAGAGGATATTCCGTGGAATCCGAGAAGTATTGAGACGAGAGATCTTATTCAATCGGACGAAGATCAAGAAGTATGGAAGTGAGAAGAGGATTGCCACGAAGAATGCGCTTGCCGCACCTGCCGTCCAGATATAGACAAAGGCGAAGATCATCATGAATACAAGGAAGGCAGTTATCGGAGAACTCACACGAGAGATGATGAATGATTCATCGCGAGTCGGTAGATCACTGTCGCGCTCAAGAACGATGCCATCTGCAACTCCGCGCACGAGCAGCATTGCTGCCACTATCGCCACATGGATGATTGTCAGAGAGCGTGCTTGGCTTTCTGTATAGATAACGCTATTGATGAGCGCATGGCCGAGATAGAAGACCGCTCCCCCAACAAGGCTTGAACCGAGAACACCTAAGAACTTAATAGGATCAGATCCGCGCGCACTCTTTGGCTCGAAATCACGGTTAATCGTCTCTCGCAGAAGGGCTGCAAAGAGAGAAGGTCCAACCCAAGCGATGCCGACTGCGATTGCAATCAAGAAATCTCGGAAGCTTGTGATGTTTCCAGTTGCTAATTGAATTGCCCAGAATCCTAGCGTTGCAGCTACTCCTGCAAATGCATCAGCGATAGCAATCGCTGCAACGATGATAAAGATCGTCATAGGCGTCGCTGCTAAGCCATTATTTCTGCCGACTTCAATGGCAGCGATTGCGCCAGCTACCAATCCAATGAGGGGTGAGAGGCCATAGAAATGCTTAGAGATGCGATGAGCTAGCTCGCCCTCGCGAATAAGCAGGAAGCGCAGCAGGGAGGGACGTAGCGCAATCAATGACTGCACTCGAATGCGATAAGGAGAGGCCTCAAGTCGATCCCAGAAATTTGGTTCCTCATCAAAGATTGGATCAGTCAATCGTGGAAGAACCTGGGTGCTCTGCAATGGAATGTATGTGTACTTACGCGCCCTAATCGTCGAGACGATTCCAGTCAGAAAGATAAAGATTGCAATAATTAAAGTGAGATCAAAGAGGCTTGAGGTGACGGTTTTAGTCTGCGCCTCAATGACGTTGATACCGGCAACGACTGTGCGAGGTGAGCCCTCACCGTTGGTAACAATGGAGTACGCACCTGTTGGAAGATCGTTTGGAATAAAGAGTGAGTAAACGACGTAGCCAGCCTCATTCTTATCGCTTGCGCTAAAGGTCTTCGCTTCTACCCCATTGCCCTCAAGGGTTACTACCCACTTCTGGGTATATGCGCCGCCGCCGAGAACCACCTGCTGTTCGCGTCCGCGCTCCCAGGTAAGGAGCGGAATATCAAAGGCGTGAGCTGCTACTGGTGAAAGTAGAAGTGCAATCAGAGTCAGAGCAATAACTTTGAGGCGACGCATTATGAGTCCCCCTTTAAGGTATCGATGATTAACCAGATACCAACTGCCACAGGAATGAGAATCATCAACATCTTCGGCGCCATCAATTTGCCGATCCAAGGAATGACAAAGAAGACAACCCCGCTGATATCTTCAGCTTTAGGCTTCTGCACATCGGGAGTTGGGTTGTTATCACCCTTCATCAACCAACCATTGACTGGATCGCCGCCAATAATGCGGTGGGTAAAGATCCCTACAGACTCTCCACTGAAGCGACGAGCTGTATAGGCAGCGATATCACCTAACTCAGGTTGCGTGCGAGGTGTGGGTGCCAAAAGAACAATATCTCCTGCATGAATTACCGGTTCCATCGAACCGGTTAGAACAATTCGCGCCTTAACAAATCCTGATGCCGAAAGAACTGAGAATGAAATCAAGATGGCGCTGAGGGCATATCCAAGAAACTTAACAACCTGGCCAATTTTGTTATTTCGCGCCTGCGCAGGGGTTGCAATTCGCTCTGGCGGTGCTTGGACGAATAACTTTGATTTAGTTGGAGTTATTTCATGTGGCGTAATTAAAACTGTCTTTTCACCATTGGCATTAGAAATTGTCAGCAAAATCTTTGAATCAGCATATTGTGATTGACCTTCAACCCACATCTCTTCAGTTGATGTTGCTTCAAAGAGAGGGCGGCGCATTACCTCTGAGGCCATGGTCAGTGCTTGACGGTTTGAATCGTAATTCTGCGAATTACTGTCGCATCTGCAAATGAGAGCGTGCGATCTGGGTCGAATGTAATCTGAATTGAAGATTGGTTGCTGGTAAATTCAGTTGAACCTGCACTTGTATCGGTGAGAACGTCGTAGTCGATATAGGACCTATCGATAGCAAGGACTGTCGAAGAATCCTGGAAGTAGAAGCGGCCTAGATCAAATTGAACATAGGAGGCGCCGTTAGCCGCTGTTGCGGACTCACTGACTGTGAGAGCGGTTCCGGTCTCACCGTAAACCTGAATTGTGAAATCTTCACCCACACAAGCCGCATCGACATTCTCGAGAATAATCGAGTCGAGGCTGAACTTACCGGTGCCGGTGTCATTGATAAAACCTGCGTAAGGAATGATGGTAATTCCACCATTTGTGTCACAGGCTGCTGTAGTTACAAATCCTTGTCCAAACTCAGTGACTGAGCCAGATGGCGAAAGCGCAATGTTGGCACCGTAGGCAATACCGGTCACAGCCAAGATCATTGCAATTGCCTTCACGAGGAAGGGCTTTGAACTTCCACTTGCTTCAATATCCCCGTATTCAGCGTCGTCAAAAGCATATGACTCATCAAAGTCATCGCTCTCGTAACGCTTAAGGATATTCATTTACTTCTCTCTAAAATCTAACTTGATAACTGATTTAGAATTCAATCCTTTTACTTAACTACTCCCTTAATACGGCGATAGAAGCGCACCTGTTGGTGGCCTCTATCGCCGCATCAGAGAATCGTTAAATGGGTTGGATTAATTCCTTAGTTTGAGCTCTGGAGAGTGAGCTTGTAAACCGCGCCTGATGTTGATGATGGAATCGTAAATCCAAGATCAAAAGCATGTGTGGTTGAAGCATTACCTGTAACGCCTGCAATTGTTGTTCCAGCTGCAGAAGTAGGTGTTGTAGCTGTGATTCCGATTGTTGCGGCTGAGAGAGCTGATGAGCCCACTGTCGCTAACTGGAGTGGTGTAGCAGATGAATCACCGTATGCATTGAGAGTAAGTGTCTTACCCTGGCAGCCAGCTGTAGTTGAGTTAACGCCTGTGAATGACACAGTTGACAAGAAGAACTGTGGATTTGAAGAGCTGTTAACGAAGGTCACCTTTGGTGACAATGTGATTGAGTCATCGCAAGCAGAGGTTGTCTGAACACCCTGACCGAATTCAATTGCTGAACCTGATCCGAGTGAGATGTTAGCTGCGAGTGTTGAGCCAAGTACTGCTACCGCTGCAACTGTTGCAAGGCC
>JAURJS010000067.1 GCA_030832135.1 Candidatus Planktophila sp. | reverse complement strand
TACGACATCTAAGAGGCTTAGAAAAGAAATCCCCTACAGGACTCCTGTGGGGGATTTCTTTTTGACCGGTTACTTCAACTCTGACCAGAGATTTCACCTAGATTTATAGAAATTGCCTAGAATCACACATATGTTCCCGCCAATGTATATCGCAATGGCTTACGCCTCTTACCGAATCGGCCAAAATCAACTTTCTGTAGATGCACTTCGGACTCAAACATCAGAATCCGCCAAGAAAATCTCTGACGCAATCAAAGCAAATACTGATGCCTCTATTGACCTGCATGCAGCCTTCAGCAAGGAAGGTGAGCTGCTGCGTCTGCAACTCCTTCAGATGCATCAAGCTCAGATGGCTAATCGAGACGTTGCCTGTCCGTATTGCAATCAGCTGATATCTAGAAAAGCTCTCATTTGCAATCAATGTCAAGGCATTCTCAATTTCGGATCTTGGGACTTTATTCGCGTGGCACTCCTCTATCGCCCGGAATTAATCATGAGAGATAAGGAAACAATCGCCGAATTACAGGCGACAGTTAAAGAGATAGAAATTGAAGTTCTTCGCATTGCAACCATTGAAGATGAACGCAAGAGATTAGAGTTAGAAAATCGATTGCAAATAGAGAAAGCATCAGCCGAGGCCGAGCTTAAGGCAATTCGGAAAAAAGAAGCCGACAGGGTACGGCTTGAACTCGAACAGAAAGCTGAATTCGAGCGATTGGCAAAGGATAAAGCTCGAATAGTTTCACAAGCAAAGAGTGACCTGAAGGAGCTTCATAAATTTACCAATAAATTAGAGGACGACAAATTCCTGAATCCTGCAAACGCTCTAGCCCTCGTTAGAAAAGTTACCAACTTATCCATAAATCAATATCAGAACTCTCTCACTCGCGCAGAATTGGCAGAGTTCTCGTCATATCTGTTGAATGTTGGCGACGCGGTTATGACCAATGGAAAGCTCACCGAAAGCGCTGCTTCTGCCGCGATATCTATCTTTGAAATTGCAGATAAATTCGCCGCCATTGGCGTTCCCTCCAACATTTGTCGCACGTATTACCTAAGCCGACAGTTCAAGAAATGTGTAGTTTTCGCGGACAAAGCTCTCTTAGATCCAGCCTTGACTGCTTTGGCCTTTGACGGAATCCTGTTGGACCAGTTAAAGAGTCAATTAATTCTCAAGACTGCCAAAATTGGGCATGTAGAAAGGGCACGAGAGAGACTGCGCGATAAGAACGACTATCAAAATAAGCTCGTCATCGCCGCGGGATTTTTCATATGTGGAGATGCTGAACAGGCCCTCTCTATCAGGGACTCAATCACACCAAGAGACCTAGACGAAGCGAGGTTCTTATATGAACCCGACTTTGAAGAGAACCATGAGGAGATCGCTCGTTTCGATGAAATGGTCTATATAGTCATCGATAGTTGATCCTGGAATTTTGAGGAATAGACTTCCGGCATGAATGATGAACGTGAAAAGCTAAGTTACGAAGATTTCGGTTATGCCGTTCGAGAATTAGCTCAGGTAATCAAGAACTCTGATTACGAACCAGACATCATCTTGAGCATCGCTCGAGGTGGCTTGCTTATTGGCGGGGCGCTTGGATACGCACTGGGAGTTAAGAACACCTTCACAATGTCTGTTGAGTTCTATACCGGCATCAATGAGCGATTAGCACTACCAGTGGTTCTTCCGCCTGTGCCGAATAAGGTCGATCTCACTGGACTCAAAGTCCTTGTTGCAGATGATGTCGCAGATACTGGCGCCACCTTGAAATTGGTACGGGAATTTTGTGCAGGATATGTAGCTGAGGTGCGAAGCGCGGTCCTCTACGAGAAGCCACACAGCGTTGAAAAACCCAATTATGCCTGGCGTCAGACAGATAAATGGATTGAATTTCCCTGGTCGGTAGGGCCACCGGTTGAAAAGAGTCGGTAAGTGATTTTTGCATCCGACTTCATAAACGAACTCTCCCCGGCTTTAAAGAAGTTGGGCGATCGCAAACGTGCGATTGGTGCTGAGGCATATATGAAAGAGATTGCTCCATTTATCGGAGTTGCTACACCTGAACGTCGTACAACTGTGAAGAGGATTGCTAAAGGTATGAAGGCTCCAACCTCTGAGGAGCTTGGAGCAACAGCTCGCAAACTATGGAAGCTAGAAGAACGCGAGTTTCAATATTGCGCCAATGATTTGATTCAGATCCATTGGAAGGTTGCAGATAAGAACTTTCTCGCAGATCATGTTGAGGATTTAATTATCTCTAAATCATGGTGGGACACAGTAGATGGCCTAGGATCTGTTGCCATCTCTCCCCTGACTGATAAGTATGGTTGCGAGAAGTTGATTGAGAAATGGAACAGATCAGAGAATATATGGCTCAATCGTGCTGCGATTCAACACCAGCGAGGTCGTAAGTATGAGACCGATGTTGCACTCATTCTTCAATATTGTGATGATCACTCAGATTCGAAAGAGTTCTTCATCGTTAAGGCAATTGGTTGGGCGCTTCGAGATATTGCAAAGGTAAATCCAAGAGCAGTTCGAGAATTCCTCAAAACACATCCAGATTTAGGTCGAGTTGCCGTGCGTGAAGCCGAGCGAGGTTTAGGCAGACTCTAGATTGGGGGTTCTTCCCCACGACTTGGTGACGAGCTTGTGCATCAACGTTCCATTAATTGCAAAAATTGCGGCCAAGATCCACCACCCTGAGATTCCCATTCCGATCACAAGAGCGGTGACAATTGCAGGGCCAAGGGTTCCAGATAATCCCCACGACAGACCCCACACGCCCTGATATTGACCCTGATGGTTCTCATCGGCGAGTCCAAAACCAATCGACCAAGAACCAGCTGAACCAATGAGTTCACCAACGATATGTGAGGCCATTCCAAGGGTGAGAAGTAGCGCCGCCATAACGGCATTCATTCCATGGGCATATGCATAAAGCAGACATGCGAGCGAGATGAAGTAGGAGGCGTTTCGATAAGCCTTAACCCCACCCATCAATGTCTTCGAACTCTTACTAGCTGCAACCTGCAAGAACATCACTGCAATCGTATTCATCATCATGATCACAGATACCCACCAGCGAGGAGCATTGGTCTCACGAACAACCCAGAGCGGAATCGCAACTGATTGCAGAACAAAGTGAAGCGACATAAATGCATTGGATAGCGTTGCCGCCAAATAGACCTTATCTTTCATCGCTTCAAAGGAGAATGGTTCACCACGCTCCACAGTTGGTGGGACAAATGGAAGTTTGAGATAAAGAAGCCCAGCGAGAATAAATGTGAGGGCATCACCTAGGAGGAGCGCTTTATAAACAGTTGGATCATTGAGAGCAAGTCCAATACCGGCAAAGAGAGTTCCTACCGAGATACCGAAGTTGGTGACAGCTCGCTGATAAGCCCGTAGTTGAACACGGGATTCTTCTCCCCCGAGCTTTGCAATCGTTGCCATTCGGGTTGTTTGCGCCACAACTCCGAGCGCTCCCATTGCTATGTGTATGAGCAAGAATGGAAGGAAGCTATGAACAAATACCAAACTCGCCATCACAACACCTTCAATCGCGATAGCAATCGCAGCGATATTTCTCGGTCCGAATCGATCTGCGATATGTCCTGCAGGAACGCTGAGAGACATGCCCAAGCCACCTGCGATAGAGAGAGCGAGAGCAACTTGTCCTGGAGTTAGACCAACGATCGTGGTGAAGTAGATGACATCTACAGTCATGAAGAGACCATTGCCAAAGGTGTTGATGAAGGTTGACCCCGCGAGAATCCTTAAATGAGGCTCCTCTGGAATAACCCTCTTAACTAACGCTCTTATATTCACTCTTGAGCGCGAATCTTTCTTCCTCCGAAGACGAAGTGGCCAATAAAACCGATTACAAGTGCGAAAGCGACCCCGAGGTTGGCGCCAGCCCAATCGCCCTCTTTGCCGCCGAAGACTCCAAGGAAGTAGCCCTGCCATGAGAGCCAGGAGGCAAATGGATTGGTGACAAATCCCCAACCCACAAGGGCGCCGACCGCCATGATGGAAAGTGAACTCAGATTCCAAGAACCATAACGTCCATTGATTCGATAGAGATCCTCTTGATTGTAATCGCGCTTTCGCACGAGAACATCAGTGACAAAGATTGCAGACCAGGTTGCGATAGGAACACCGAGGGTGATGAGGAAGCCCTGGAATGGATAGAAGAAATCATCGGCAATCCACACAAGGTAGATAGTTCCCGCGATCATGATAAGTGAGTCAATAGAAGCTGCGATGTAGCGCTTGACCGGTAAGCCGATAGAGATCAATGTCAGACCAGAGGAATAGAGATCAAGAATCGCTCCTCCGACTAAACCAAGGATCGCAATGAGCGCAAATGGAATCAGGAACCATGTTGGAAGAAGGGTTGTTAGCGCTCCGATTGGATCACTTGCTATCGCTTCAAAGAGCTCGCCACTGCTACCAGCAAGTGCTGCGCCATAGATAACCATGGCGATGGGAACGATGGATGCACCAAAGACTGTCCAACCAACAACTCCCCTACTTGAAGTGCTCCGTGGAAGGTATCGAGAGTAATCGGCTGCGGAGTTAACCCATCCTAAACCAATTCCAGTTGCACCAAAGATCAGTGCTCCGATAAATCCGGCGGTACTTCCATGAGGTATCTCCATCACGGCCGACCAATTAACTTCATCTATGGTTAAGCCGAAATAAATTAAGGTGGCGGCAACGGTGATGAGTGTGAGCCACTTCTGCAACTTCATGATGATGGCGTGGCCGAGAACGCCAGCAAATACGGTAATTGCAACTGCAACGATAAAACCGGCAGCCATGGCAATATTGCGATCAATATCACCGATG
>JAURJS010000066.1 GCA_030832135.1 Candidatus Planktophila sp. | reverse complement strand
GTCACACTTATCCACGAAACAGGTTTGGGTGACGGATCCGAACCCTTCCATTTAGGAGATAAACACATGGCTGCTGCTAAGAAAGCTGCTCCAAAGCGTAAGAAGGCTGCTGCAAAGCCAGCTGCTGCAAAGAAGGCTGCTCCAAAGCGTCGTAAGAAGGCTGCTGTTGCAGCTCCTGCTGCAAAGAAGGCTGCTCCAAAGCGCCGCAAGAAGGCTGCTGCTAAGCCAGCTGCTGCAAAGAAGGCTGCTCCAAAGCGTCGTAAGAAGGCTGCTGCAAAGCCAGCTGCAAAGAAGGCTGCTCCAAAGCGCCGCAAGAAGGCTGCTGCTAAGCCAGCTGCAAAGAAGGCTGCTCCAAAGCGCCGCAAGAAGGCTGCTGCAAAGCCAGCTGCAAAGAAGGCTGCTCCAAAGCGCAAGAAGGCAGCTGCTAAGCCAGCTGCAAAGAAGGCTGCTCCAAAGCGCAAGAAGGCTGCTGCTAAGCCAGCTGCTAAGAAGGTTGCAAAGCGCAAGCCAGCAGCTAAGAAGAAGTAATTTACTTACTTTACTTATAAAAAACCCCGCCACTATATGTGGCGGGGTTTTTTATTGCTTGCAATGTAATTGCTCTCTAAAGCAGAGTTAAAGGCAGGTGCTCTTACTTCTCAATATCTTTAATGCGAGTGGCAACCCGCTCAAAGATCTCTGCCAAGACCTTCTGATCATTCTTATCGACGGCATCGAGAAAGCGGCTGCGGACGCTATTGACGTGATCTGGGGCTGCGGCGACGATCGCCTTCCATCCCTTGGGGGTCATGATGGCGAAATAACCACGCTTATCTTCCGGACATGCCTCGCGGCGGACCCATCCCTCCTTCTCCATCACCTTGATCCGGTGAGAGAGGCGGGAGCGAGAGATCATTGCAACATCTGCCAGCTCCGACATTCGCATCGTCCGATCTGGAGCATCGCTGAGCTGAGCTAAGACTTCATAATCGGCCATGGAGAGATCGTGGGCGGCGAGATCCTCATCGAGGGCATCTAATAATCTCCGACTAGCGATGATGTATTGGCGCCAAGCCTTCATTTCAGATGGGTTGAGCCACTTCGGTGCGGTAGCGTTTTTCTCTGCCATAGGGGCAATGATACGACAATAGTTGAACTTTCAACTTTTCTCGTAGACTGCGCCACAACAGTTCTTATGAAAGCGAGCGCTCAGTGATGTCAGGCCAGTTGAAGTCAGGTATTGATACCCAGTTTATGAATCCAAGTGTTCGTCCTCAGGATGACCTCTTCCGCCACTTCGCCGGGACCTGGCTCGACACCTATGAGATACCTGCAGATCGCGCCAGCGATGGCGTCTCTCGCACTCTCTATGACATTGCCGAAGTTCAAGTTCGCGAGATTATCGAAACAGCTAGCGGTGTGGGCGAGGCGCAGAAGATTGGCGATCTCTATAAATCATTTATGGATACCGATGCAATCAAGGCGCGAGGTCTTACACCTCTTAAGGCTGACCTGGCGGCTATCGATGCAATCACTGATCTCACTTCATTTATTACAACGATGGCTCAGTTGGAGATGCGCGGCGTCGGTGGCATCTTTGGCGCAGCAATCTATGCAGATCCGATGAACTCATCGATGAATATCTTCCATATCGGTCAAGGTGGCCTCTCGCTGCCTGATGAGGCTTACTATCGTGAAGAGCAGTACCAACCCATTCGCGAGGCATTTATCGCTCATGTGGAGAAGATGGGCGAACTCGCAGGAGTCGCGCTAGCTGCCAATGAGATTCTGGCTCTTGAGACAGAGATTGCAAGCCATCACTGGGATCAGGTGAAAGATCGCGATGCGACCCTTACCTATAACAAGACGAGTCGAGCAGAGCTAGAGGCTCTCGCCCCGAACTTCCTCTGGGATATATGGGCTGAGAACGCTCAGATTCCAGCGAGCGCCTTTGACTCGCTCAATATCCATGAGCCTTCTTTCTTCTCTGGCCTCTCTGCAATCTTGGCTGATTTTGATCAACGTCGCGATATCTGGCTCTCATGGTTGAAGTGGAATCTCATCAGTGGCAGCGCTGCCTATCTCACCGACGATATCGTCGAGCAGAACTTCTCTTTCTATGGCACCACCCTCTCTGGCACGCCTCAGATTCGCGAACGTTGGAAGCGCGGCGTCTCACTCGTGCAGGGCTCACTCGGTGAAGCAATTGGAAAGGTCTATGTCGGCCTCTACTTCCCTGAGAGATCAAAGCAGGCGATGCTTGAACTCGTTGGATATTTAACGAAGGCATATGAGGCGAGCATCAAGGAACTTCCATGGATGTCAGCTGCCACGAAAGAGAAGGCGCTGGCAAAGCTTGCAACCTTCACCCCCAAAATTGGCTACCCAGATAAGTGGCGCGATTACTCGGCGCTTGAGATCAAGGCAGATGATCTGATTGGAAATCTCCAACGTATTGCAGCATTTGGCCACGCCTATGAAGTTGCCAAGATTGGTAAGCCGGTCGATCGCGATGAGTGGCATATGACTCCTCAGACAGTCAATGCCTATTACAACCCGTTGATGAATGAGATCGTCTTTCCAGCTGCAATCTTGCAGGCTCCCTTCTTCGATATCGACGCCGATATGGCCGCAAACTATGGAGGAATCGGCGCTGTGATTGGCCATGAAATCGGCCATGGCTTTGATGACCAAGGTTCTAAATTCGATGGTGAAGGAAATATGGTCGATTGGTGGATCGATAGCGACCGCGAAGCATTTGAAAAGCTAGCAGGTCAGCTCATTGAACAATTTGATGCTCTCTCCCCTGCTGCAACGCCTGATATCCATGTCAATGGCGCCTTCACAGTCGGTGAGAACATTGGAGACCTATCCGGTCTTGAAATCGCCTATAAGGCCTATAAATTGGCTCTCAATGGCGCCCCAGCGCCTGTGATTGATGGCTTAACGGGAGAGCAACGCTTCTTCCTCTCATGGGCTCAAGCATGGCGTGGAAAGAACCGCCCAAAAGAGGTGCGCCGTCGCATCGCAACCGATCCACATAGCCCTGATGAGTTCCGCTGCAATCAGATTGTCCGCAACCTCGCACCTTTCTATGAGGCATTTGAGGTCACCGCTGCTGATGCGATGTGGCTCGATCCAGCCGAGCGGGTACGTATTTGGTAACGAGCCATTTCCCTATCAACGGCTAAGATTTGCCCAAACCTTCGAGAGATATGAATACGAGAAACAAGGGAGTACAAATGAAGAAGTTCACTCGCAAGCAGTGGATCCTCATCGCTGTTGTAGCGGTTGTGGGTCTTGGAATCCTCCGCTCAATCACCAACGGTGGAAGCGATCTCCCTGCCGATAAGACCACACTTGTTGAAGAGGTAGCTCCTGTTGCCACCATCGCCTTCGATACCCCTCTTGATCTTGGTGGAGGCGTCTTCGTGACCGTAGCATCACCAACAAGCTTTACACCAACAACGTTTATGACAAATATTGACCAGAAGCCAAAGACTTCCAACTCATTTAACGTCACCATCAAGAATGGCGGAACAGAGCCTCTTGATTTCACTACCGTTTCTTTGATTGCAGCATCTGGCGAGAATGTTTGCTTCGATGTTCTTGGAGACCTTGATATCAATGGCGCCCCAACGGATCCACTTGCAGCTGGCGCAACAACTACCTATACATACGGTGTTGGTTGCCAGGCAGCTGCTGGAGAGCCATTGAGCCTGACAGTTCAGATCGGTGAGTCAAAGGTTGCTGTTGAAGGCAAGCTCGCTTAAATAGTTTCAATAAAAAACCCCGGACCATAACGGTCCGGGGTTTTTTATTAACCTTTTCAATCTTCGGGCTACTTACTCAATCCCGAAATCATTTCAATCTTCGGGATAGTGACACGCAATTCGGTGGTTGGTGCCAATCTGCATCAACTGTGGAACTTCCGTGCGGCAACGATCCTGCGCCTTCCAGCAGCGAGTGTTAAATACACAGCCAGCTGGTGGATTTACCGGGCTAGGAAGATCGCCCTTAAGGATGATGCGCTCACGTGAACGACCAATCTTTGGATCCGGGACCGGAACAGCAGAGAGGAGCGCCTTTGTATATGGGTGGCGTGGATGGCTAAAGAGATCTGTCTTATCAGCTTCCTCCATCACCTTTCCGAGATACATCACGATGACGCGATCTGAGATGTGCTGAACGACAGAGAGATCGTGGGCGACGAAGATGTAAGCCATGTTGAACTCGTTCTGAAGATCTTCCAGAAGATTAACAACCTGCGCCTGGATAGATACATCGAGGGCAGATACTGGCTCATCAGCAACAATTAGCTTTGGCTTCAGCGCAATTGCACGAGCAACGCCGATGCGCTGACGCTGTCCACCTGAGAACTCATGAGGGTAGCGGTTGATGTGCTCTGGATTGAGACCCACGCGAGCCATGAGGCGCTGAACTTCTTCAGTGACTCCGCCCTCAGGTGTGATTCCCTGAATTTCAAAAGGCGCTGCAATCAAAGAACCCACTGTTTGACGAGGATTGAGTGAGGCAAATGGATCCTGGAAGATCATCTGCATCTGTGCGCGATAAGGCTTCATCTCTCGTGGAGATAGCGGCGCCAAATCTTTTCCTTCGAAGATGATCTTGCCTTCGGTTGGCTCGTATAGCTTCAAGATTGTGCGGCCAGCAGTTGTCTTGCCGCAGCCTGATTCACCGACGAGGCCGATGGTCTGTCCTGGGAAGATTTCAAGGTCGATACCATCGACTGCCTTAACAGTTCCTTTTACCTTCGAGAAGACGCCACCTGTTGTAGTTGGAAAGTGCTTCTTAAGGCCTTCAAGCTTTAATAGCGGTTGAGTCATTTGCGGCCACCGATTTCTACGCGAGCTTTAACAAGTTCTGATTCTGGCAAGTGGCAACGTGAGAAGTGATCTGTGCTCTTCTGATCCAAGGTAGGGATCGTTGTAGCGCAGAGATTGCCTGGTACGCGATCTGCGAACTCGCAGCGCGCACGGAATGAACAACCATCTGGACGGTGAATCAATGATGGCGGTTGGCCAGGGATAGCGACAAGGCGCTTTGATTCGAGCTGATCAACGCGAGGAATCGAGTTGAGCAGGCCAATCGCATATGGGTGATCTGGACGGTAGTAGATATCTTCTGCGCTTCCACTTTCGACAATCTTGCCCGCATACATAACGTTGACGCGATCTGCTACCTCGGCAACGACGCCAAGGTCGTGGGTAATCAGAATCAAAGCCATGTTGAATTCTTTCTGCATATCGCGGATCAACTGCAAGATCTGCGATTGAACAGTCACATCGAGAGCTGTAGTTGGTTCGTCAGCGATAAGAAGGGATGGGTTATTGATCAACGCCATCGCAATCATCACACGTTGGCGCATTCCGCCAGAAAATTGGTGTGGATACTCATCGACGCGCTTCTCTGCAGCAGGAATTCCTACGAGGTCGAGCATCTCGATTGCGCGCTTACGGCCATCTTCTTTACTGCCCTCGTTATAGAGAGACCAAGCTTCGATGAGCTGGTTACCGATTGAGTAATAAGGGTGAAGAGCTGACATTGGATCCTGGAAGATCATCGACATCGCCTTGCCGCGAAGCTTGCGAACAATTTCCTCATCAGCTGAGATCACATCGACCGGACCACTCTCGAGGTTGAGAATCGCCTGACCTGAGATCTGCGCTGTCTTGCGGTTGTGAAGTCCCATGACAGCAAGTGAGGTAACAGATTTACCTGAGCCAGATTCACCCACAACGGCAAGAGTCTCACCGCGAGCAACGCTAAAGGAGATATCACTTGATGCCCGAACCAGGCCATCTTCGGTAGGAAATGCAACATTGAGGTTCTTGACCTCGAGAAATGGCTTACTCATATTTGTAGAGGTCATTATGCAACTCGCACTCGTGGATCGAGGTAGGCATAGGCAATGTCCACCAGAAGGTTGGCAATTACAACGAATGCTGCAGCCAAGATAGTTGTTGCCAGAATTGTTGGAAGATCGTAATCCTGCAATACCGCTCGAATTGAGAGGCGGCCAAGACCTGGCAAGTTGAAGATCGATTCGGTAATGATTGCGCCCCCAAGAAGACTTGCAAAATCAAGTCCAGCCAAAGTGGTAATTGGCGCAATTGCTGCACGGAGTGTGTGCTTCTGCAAGATTGCTTTCTCACTCAAACCCTTTGAACGAGCTGTGCGGATGTAATCCTCAGATGATGTCTCAATCACGGTAGAGCGAGTAAATCGCGTATATGAAGCAGCGTAGGCGAGAGCCAAGATGATCCAAGGGAAGATAAAGGTACGGAACCAGGCAACTGGATCTTCAAGTGGAGAGATCCAACGCCCCATATTGAGCGGATCGATGAGTTTAAATTTCAATCCCACGAAGAGGAGAATCAAAATACCGGTGATAAATGTTGGAAGCGATGTTCCGACAAGGACGAAAGCGGTTGCCGCGCGGTCGGGCCATTGGTTTTTGCGACGCGCAGCCAAGATTCCAAGACCTACACCTACCGAAATCCAGAGAATAAATGCGCCGATTGCTAACGAGAGGGTGACCGGAAGGGCATCCTTAATCAGAGTTGTTACGCACTCGTGGCGGTTAAATGAGTAACCAAATGCAGGAGCAGGACATTCGATTGTTGCCTGACCTTCACCATAGGTGCGACCTACAAATAAACCTTTAACGAAGCGACCGTACTGAACATGCACAGGGACATCGAGTCCAAGGCGGTGGCGGTTGGCTTCAATAACAGCTGGATAGCAGGCTTTACCGCAGGTAAGCGCCGCTGGATCCATCGGAAGAACTGCGAAGATTCCAAAGACTGACATGCTGACGAGAGTCAGTACCACCACGGTGGCGCTCAATCGTCGAGCTAAATAATTCAACACTCTCTAGTATCTCCTTCAGTTATAAAACTTGAAAATTACTTTAAAACTAACGCGAGTGTTGCGGGTGGCTGTCGAAACAACCACCCGCAACCTCTAACGCATTTAAAGCGCTAACTTCGATTGCATTAGTGCCATTTTCATGGAACTAAATTCTTCGACTTTAGTTCTTTACGTACATCTGACCGAAGCCGAAGTTACCCTGTGGCTCCCAGTAGTACACGCCGCCAACCTTTGAACCCCAAACGTTCTGAGTCTTAGAGAAGACAGGGCGGATGATCCAGTACTGATCCATCACGTACTG
>JAURJS010000065.1 GCA_030832135.1 Candidatus Planktophila sp. | reverse complement strand
ATCGCCAGCTTCCTACCCGCACTTCTCTGGGGCGTTGCATTTGCAAATATCGTCCGTGGAGTTCCGATCGAGAAATCCGCTGATGGGTACCTTGAGTATGTTGGAGGCTTCTTCAATCTTCTCAATCCATACGCACTTCTCGGTGGAGTAGTCACATTGACCGTTTTCCTCACACATGGAGCTATCTTCCTAGCGCTAAAGACAGATGGCGCTATCCGTGAACGCTCACGTGCTCTAGCAATCAGGATTGGCTTGGTTGCAGCGGTTGCCGCAGTGGCATTCCTTGCATGGACAAATATGGCGCTGTCAGAATTCAACGCTCTTGTATTCGGCTTATCAGGGCTCGTTGCAGTGCTCTGGCTCGCTGGACTCTTTGCCGTTCTGAAGGTGCGCGAAGGTTGGGCATTTATATTCTCTGCCGGAACGATTGCAACATTTGTTTCGACGCTCTTCTATGCGCTCTATCCTCGAGTCATGCCTAGTTCTCTAGGTTCTGAATTCGATCTCACCATTACCAATGCATCGGCCACAGAGAACACTTTGACGGTGATGTCTTGGGTTGCAGTTGTAATGACACCTCTAGTCTTGATCTATCAGGGTTGGACATATTGGGTCTTCCGCAAGCGCGTGAGCGCATCACAGATTTCTAATCCCGAGATGGGAATGTTGGACACTGTCCATCATCCTTAATAGGCGCTAAAGCGCTTATATTGAACCTGTGAAATCAAAAGAATTACGGCTACTGCTCTCCTTGGGCAGTAGCCGTAAACTTTTATTCGGTGCAATCTTTGGGGCGGTAATCAATACCTCGATTGTCATTGGAAATGCATTTCTCATCGCGGCGATCATCGTCGGACTCATCTATAAACATCCCTCCGTGGCATCACACATCATCTCTCTGGGACTCCTTTGGGGCTTTCGCGCCATCTTCACCTCACAATTTGAGCGATGGGCATCGGTAGAGGCTGCGAACTTAAAGGCAGCGTTGAGATCACAGGTCTTATCATCTTCCGAGAGCGTCACCTCAATTCCATCGTCACAGCTGACTACTCTGCTGATTAAAGGTGCGAACTCGCTAGATATTTATCTCGCGCGCTTCCTGCCTCAGATGTGTGGCGCCTCATTGACTCCATTTGCGGTGATTATCGCGATTGCTCTGCTCGATCCGACCTCGGCGCTCATCGCGCTCTTCACCTTGCCCCTTATTCCTATCTTTGGCGCACTTATTGGCAGGTACACCAGGGATGCGGTTACAGCTAAGTGGAAATCACTCGGAACGCTCTCGAAGTACTTCGAGGATTCCTTGCGCGGTATTTACACATTGGCAATTTTCGGTCGACATAAAAGTCAGAGCAGACGGATTGAAGAGATGGGAGAGCGTTACACAAACGAGACGATGAAGGTGTTAAGAATCTCCTTCCTCTCTGCCCTCGTTCTTGAATTAGCGGCGACAATCTCCGTGGCGCTGATTGCTGTCTCTATCGGCATCCGTTTGGTAAATAGTTCGATGGAGTTCTTTCCAGCACTAGCCGTTTTAGTCCTGGCGCCTGAGGTGTATTTCCCATTGCGCAATGCTGCCTCACTCTTTCATGCATCAGCAGATGGCGGCGCAGCTCTAAGCGAATTAAGTGAACTTTCTTCAAAGAAGCCAACGATTACGCATGGGAAGAAGCCCATCTCTTCGGTCGAATCGATTTCTTGGAATCCTTGGAGCTCACCCTTTGGACCAGGTTCTCTTGCCTCTCACACACTTAAGTCAGGTGAGATTCTTGTGCTCCGCGGGGGATCAGGTTTAGGTAAGACAACATTTCTCAACTCGCTCCTTGCACTCAACGAGAGCTCCACAGCAACTATCAATGGCATTGCCGCCAAGGAGATTGAGAGCGCCTCTCTCTTTCCGCAGGTGGGTTGGATTCCGCAGAACCCTTCACTCATCTCAGGCACTCTCCGTGATTTATTTGCTCTAGTGAAGCCGGAGTTCTCAGAGGCCGATATGAGAGAAGTGCTTGAAAAGGTGGGACTCTCTCTTGAATCTCTTCCTAACGGTGTAGATACGGTTGTCGGGGGATTAGGTGAGAAGAGCGGTCACCTCTCTGGTGGTCAGAGGCGAAGGATTGCAATTGCGCGTGCAATCGCAATGAATCCATCGCTGATTATCGCCGATGAACCAACTGCAGATTTAGATCCGACATCGGCAGCTGAAATTCTTCACCTGCTCAGTGAAACTGCTGCCAAGGGTGCGATTGTGGTAGCTGTCTTACATGCGCCAGACCAATTTATCCCAGGCGCAAAAGAAGTGTCGATGGTGGAGGCATGAAGCTCTCACATCGTTCCTCATTCCTTCTGGCGATTGCGCTCGGTTCTTTTGCGCTGATCGGTGGCACAGGCTTAACGGTCTCAAGCGCTTGGCTGATCACTATGGCCTCTCAATATCCACCAATTCTCATCTTAGGTGTTTCAATTGTGATGGTCCGTTTCTTCGGAATCTTCCGATCTGCCGCTCGATATGGTGAGCGCGTCATCAGCCATGAGGCAATCTTTAGAAAGCTCACCGGAATTCGCGTTCGACTATTTTCAGCCTTTGCCTCTCGTTTAAAAGGCAGTGATTTCTCAATTGCGCGCCAGAGTAAAGCTGTCATCGATGATGTTGAGCGGGCACAAGAGTTCCATCTTCGCATCACCCTGCCGGGGATATCAGCAGGGATAGCTGGTACGGTAACGATCCTTCTCTCTCTATGGATCAAACCAACCCTCGTCTTGCCGATATTACTTCTTTCAGCTTTATTTGCCTTGATTATCCCGTGGGGCGTGCGCAGAATTCTAGATCCGCTTGCAGTTGAGATTGAAGAACGTGAGAACCTCTTTGCAACAGAAATTGCTTCCTCATCTCACGCGATGATTGAAGCTGAGATCTTTGGTTATGGAGATTTCTATCGCAACTCTCTTGTAACTGCGGCTAAAGAATTACGAGATATTGAGCGTAGGTATTTCGCGAAGAGTTCGCTCTTTGCGCTCATGGTGCTGGCAGCACTTGGTTGCGCCCTTGTTGGCGTAAGCCTTTCTATGCTCCATGATGATCAGCTGCTTCCGATTCAAATCTCGATGTCTATTTTTCTCATACTTGTTGGATTTGAAGGTTATACCTCGTGGTTTCCAAATCTTTTTATCGCGGGAAAGATTCGACGTGCTAGTCAATCCATTGATGCGCTCTCGGCCGAGACTTACCTCGAACCAGACTCTTCGGCGCAACCAGAAGGCGTGACCGTATCTGCGATTAATTGCGAAGCGAACTGGGGGGAGAGATTTCTTCAACCGTTCTCGTGTGTGGTCAAAGCGGGGGAGACGCTCGTCATCGAGGGCCCCAGCGGAGTTGGGAAATCAACTTTTGCCGCAGCGCTACTTGGCTTTGCCCAGTATTCAGGCTCGCTCACAATTGGCGGAGTTGAGGTCAGGGATATTGCCGATCGCTCGCGCTACATATCTGGCGCTCTTCAAAATGGATATATCTTCAACACCACTTTGCGTGAGAATCTCAAGATTGCAGATGCTGAAGCCACTGATGAAGAGTTGAGGCAAATTCTTATCGCACTCGAATTGGAGAGCATCCCGCTCGATCAAATGCTTGGGGAGTATGGCCGGGCGCTCTCCGGTGGTGAGGCTAAGCGCCTAGCTATTGCCAGGGCGCTGCTAGCTGATTCTCCCATCGTGATACTTGATGAACCGTTGGAGCATCTCGATACTCAATTAGCTATTCGTATTCAGGAGAGAATTACACGTTTGGCCGTGGGGAAGAGTTTGATTGTTATCACCCACTCCACGTGGCTTCAATACTCGCGAAAGCTCACTCTCGCGAGAGAATAACGCCATGGCTACCTTCGACTCCAAACTCAGTGGAGTCCTGGGCGATAAGACGGCAAAAGCATTTAAAGAGCTCTTCGGCTACACAACGGTGGGCGATCTTCTCCACCACTTTCCTCGAAGATATTTAGTACGAGGCGAACTCTCCGATATCTCCGCCCTTCGTGAAGGCGATGAGGCAACAATCCTGGCAGAGGTATATAGCGTTCAATCCAGACGTTTTCAGGCGCGCAAGGGAACGATGCTTGAAGTCATCGTCACCGATGGCACGGCAAAGCTCTCGCTCACCTTCTTCAACCAAGCCTGGCGTGAGAAAGATTTAAGGGTCGGCAGTAAGGGGCTCTTTGCAGGCAAGGTGGGAAGATTTAAAGAGAAGATGCAGCTATCGCATCCTGATTACGAAATGATTCCTGACGGCAATGATGTTGATAGCGCGGTTGCAGGCTTTGCTGGTCAATTCATCCCGCTCTATCCATCGAGCGCCAAATTACCTTCCTGGAAGATCGCGCAATCAATTGATTTAGCGTTGGCCGCCCTCGATGATGTTGAGGATCCAATACCTGCACCTTTGTTGGAGAAGAATAAATATCCGACTATTCGCCAAGCGCTCGAGCAGATTCATCACCCCAATGATCTTGATGCGACTGAGTTAGCACGTGAGCGTTTAACATTCGATGAAGCGCTCCTTCTTCAGCTTCTTCTTCTCAAGCGCAAGGAAGCTCTGCGCGCTCTAGATGCCGTTGCCAGACCCCATAAAGAAAATGGCTTACTCGATGCCTTTGATGCGCGTCTTCCATTTGAGTTAACAGCAGGTCAGAAGAGCGTATCTCGTGAAATCGCTGATGATCTAGCGGCAAGTCATCCAATGCATCGACTGCTTCAAGGTGAGGTGGGTTCTGGAAAGACAGTGATTGCGCTACGTGCAGCGCTCACCGTGATTGATTCAGGGGGACAGGTTGCCTTGCTTGCTCCAACCGAAGTTCTCGCAGCCCAGCATCAGCGCACCTTCATTAAATTGCTAGGTGAATTAGCGCAAGGCGGAATGCTTGGAAGTTCCGACAGTTCAACCAGCGTTGTTCTCTTAACTGGTTCACAGAATGCTGCAACTAGAAGAGAGGCTCTTGCTCAGATTAAGAGCGGATCTGCAGGACTTGTAGTGGGAACGCATGCCTTGTTGGGTGAGAGCGTTGAGTTTAAAGAACTTGCACTAGTAATTGTTGACGAGCAACACAGATTTGGCGTGGAGCAACGAGATGCCTTGAAATCTAAGGCGAGTATCACGCCGCATCTCTTGGTCATGACAGCAACACCTATTCCAAGAACTGTTGCAATGACTGTATTTGGTGATCTCGATGTCTCCACATTGCGAGAACTTCCACTAGGGCGCCAGGTAATCACAACGCACTTAGTGCCAGTGGAAGAGAAGCCTCACTTCCTCGAGCGCACCTGGCAACGCGTGCGGGAAGAAGTCTCGCAAGGTCACCAGGTCTATATCGTGGCTCCACGCATTAGCGCCGACATCTCAGAAGATGCAGACTTTGAATTTCTGGAGGGAAGTGATTCAACGCTCTCAGCCGTTGAAGAGCTCGGGCCTGAGCTGCAATCGGGCCCACTCAATGGGCTCAGAATCGCACCTCTTCATGGTCGACAGAGCGCTGATGTTAAAGATGAGACGATGAAGGCTTTTGCCGCAGGGCAGATCGATGTTCTTATCTCCACAACGGTTATTGAAGTGGGCGTGGATGTTCCTAATGCAACGCTGATGGTCATTATGGATGCCGACAGATTTGGTGTCTCCCAATTGCACCAGCTGCGAGGACGTGTGGGGCGAGGAACCTCACCTGGGCTATGTCTCTTACTCACCAAATCACCATCTGATTCGCCTGCTCGCATTCGTTTGGATGCGGTGGCCTCGACTACCGATGGATTTGAGCTCTCACGAATCGATCTGGAGCAGCGCCGTGAAGGAGACGTTCTGGGTACAAATCAATCTGGAACCCGCTCCCATCTGAGATTGCTTCGAGTATTGCGAGATGAGAAGTTGATTGAGGTGGCGCGCGCTGAGGCGGCGATACTCATAGAGGCTGGTTTGAGCCAATACACCTTGTTGGAAGCGGCGCTTAAGAAATTAGAGTTAGATACAGCTACTGAATTTATTGATAAAAGTTAATTAAAGAGTTTGCAAGAGGAAGGATCAGAAGATGCGCATCATTGCCGGCGCCGCTAAAGGACGTCCCATCTCAGCCGTTGCTAGCGCAACACGCCCCACCTCAGATCGTGCTCGAGAGGCTCTCTTCTCAACCCTTGCATCCGAGTTTGGTGAGTTTGATGGTCTGAGAGTTCTCGATCTCTATGCCGGCACAGGAGCGATTGCACTTGAAGCACTCTCTCGCGGCGCGGCGATAGTTCATGCTGTTGAGAAAGATGAAGCAGCTGCAAAGGCAATAACAGCTAATTACGAGAGCATTAAGAGTGCTCAGTTCAATGGAACCTTCCATCTTTACTCGATGGGTGCTCACCGATTCTTAGGTGATAAGTCTCAATATCAATATCACTTTATTTATATCGATCCACCATACGATGTTGACGATATCGATATCGTGGAGACTCTTGTTCAGCTTCGCGAGAATGGATTCCTCCATCCAGATGCTCTCATCGCTGTCGAACGAAATAGCAGAACTCGTGAACTCTCCTGGCCTTATGGATATGAAGAGATTCGCGTCAAGGATTATGGCCAGGCGAGAATTTTCTATGGAATTCCGCTCATCGATACGCCTGAGAATGGATAACTTGCTCTCATCTTGCTAGCGTTGCCCATATGAAGCGCGCCGTCTGCCCAGGATCATTCGATCCCATCACATATGGTCACCTCGACATTATCGAGCGTGCGAGCAAGCAATTTGATGAGGTAATTGTCGCCGTCTTCGTTAACCGTAAGAAGGAGGGGCTCTTCACCCCTCAAGAGCGTATTGATTTGATTGCAGCAAATGTTGCCAGCTATAAGAACGTCAAAGTTGCTATCGGTGACGGCCTCCTTGTTGATTACTGCAAGGCCAATTCAGTTGATGTCATTGTTAAAGGCCTTCGCGCGGTAACTGACTTTGATTACGAACTCCAAATGGCGCAGGTTCATACACAAGCATCTGGAGTTGAGACTATGTTTATGGCAACTTCACCCACACACTCATTCTTATCATCATCTATCGTGAAAGAGCTCGCCCATTACGGGGGAGATGTCTCAACGATGGTTCCGGCCAATGTCAATGCAGCGCTCAAAGCACGAGCAGCTGCCCGAGATAGTAAGTAGTAAGAGGACGGTAGATATGTCAATGGATTCAATCGAGAAGCTCAATACAGCAATCACTCTTATTGAAGAGGCGCGAAGCGTTCCGCTCTCTGCATCATGTGTTGTTCACCGCGGTGAAATTCTTGAAATCCTTGAAGGTGCACGTGAATACCTTCCCGCAGATCTCCACTCGGCCGAACAGATCATCGCTGACCGCGATCGCATTATCGAAGAGGGACGCATCAGCGCAGAGTCGATGATTGCAACAGCTCGTGAAGACGTGGCTCGCATGGTGGAGCAGACAGCCATCGTGCAATCAGCGCGTGATGAAGCTCAGCGAATTCTCGATGATGCCCGCGATATTGCAGCACAAGAGCGCGAAGAGGTAGAGGCATATATCGATGGTCGCCTTGCTACTTTAGAAGTTATTTTAAATAAGACGATGGATGCAGTTGCCCGAGGTCGTGAGCGCCTTGAAGGTGCAAACGATAAAGATGTCCTCTCACAGCTCTCTGAAGATAACTAAGAGATAATAAGAAAGTTTCACAAACAATGGCATCGAAGAAACCAGCGAACGAGGGAGCCTTCCTCCTCAACACCCACGAAGTTCCACGTCGTGCTGGTGAGATGAAAGAGTATGAAATTGATATCGATGCTCCCTTTCGCGTGGGAGTTCCTTTGATTGCCGTTCCCGAGGGCGATTTAATCGAGCTTGATGTGCGCTGCGAGTCAGTCACAGAGGGAATTCTGGTCACCGCAGATATCTATGCCGTGGCTCTCGGTGAGTGCATTCGTTGCCTTGATCCCATCGAGCAAGTTGTCGATCGCAAGATTCAAGAGCTCTACCGCTATGAGCCAACCGATGATCGAGGTAAGAAATCTCGTAAGAAGGATGATGACCTCATCGACCTCGATGAAGATGACATTCTCTATGTCGAGGGGGAGCAGGTAAACCTTGAGCTGCCGGTCCTCGATGCAATAGTGCTGAGCCTGCCGGTCAACCCACTCTGTGATGAGGATTGCCTTGGCCTCTGCCCTGATTGTGGGGAGAAGTGGGAGAGCCTGCCGGAGGACCACCAACATGAGGTGATTGATGCCCGTTGGGCGGGGCTGAGCGGCTTGGCGATAGAGCCAGAGCTTCCAGATGCCGATTTGGGTTCTTCAGGCCGATAGGCGATACTTACGCCCATATCCGCAGGCCTGATCTGGGCGTGCAGTCGAGTTAAAGGACGGTTACCGTGCCAGTACCAAAGCGAAAGATGTCTCGTTCGAAGACACGTTCACGCCGCGCAATGTGGAAGACCACAGCAGCATCACTCTCAAATTGCCCACAGTGCCAGCAGCCAAAGCTCAACCACGTTGCTTGCCCAACATGTGGCACATACAACCGCCGTCAGGTTCTTGACGTCTAATTTGTATTTAAATCTCCTTGAGCAGCTCGGCGTTGAGATTGATGCCGAACTCCTTGAGTTAGCTTTTACCCATCGCTCATTCGCGTACGAGGCAGGCCTCACCGCTACGAATGAGCGTTTGGAATTTCTGGGGGACTCTGTCCTGGGAATGATTGTTACAGAAGAGCTCTATCGAAAATACCCGGAACTCGATGAGAGCCGTCTCTCTCCACTTCGATCCGGAATCGTCAATATGCGCGCTCTTGCAGATATTGCGCGCTCGCTTGAATTAGGAAAATACATCCGCCTTGGTAAAGGTGAAGAAGTCACCAATGGGCGCGATAAGAATTCACTTCTCGCAGATGCATTTGAAGCACTTATCGGTGCCATGTATATCTCTGCTGGTTTTGAAAAAACTTCCGAGGCTCTATTGCGATTAGTCGCACCTACTCTCACAAGCGCCATGGCGATGGGTGCGGGCCTTGATGGAAAGACTGCATTGCAAGAACTTGTTGCCTCCCTGGGCAAGGCAACCCTCGAATATCAGGTAACGATGAGCGGACCTGATCATGATAAGAATTTTGAAGCGAAAGCGATGGTTGGCGGAGAAGAAGTTGCAACCGGAGTTGGAAAGAGCAAGCGCGAGGCAGAGCAGGCAGCTGCGCGTTCTGCATTTGAAATTCTTAAGCCGCAATCGCCAGAAGCTTAAACCCTCAAGTTGAAGTTGAGCTGAGTCGCGTTTATATGTAAACCCACCTGCACGGTAGGTTATCGCCGTGTATTTGAAGAGCCTGACCCT
>JAURJS010000010.1 GCA_030832135.1 Candidatus Planktophila sp. | reverse complement strand
GGTTCATTGGTTGCTATCTCTGTTATTGAACTTCTCAAAGACTTTATGTTGGAAGGCGAAATCGATGGCCACCGTGAAGGATGGCGTATTGGTATTCACCTCACCTTCGTTATCTCAGGCGTTCTCTTCGCAGTTATGGACCTCATCGCCGATAAGCGAGAAGCTATCGATTTGATGAATGAGAAAGAGATGATTCGTATGCGTCAGAAGATCGACCCAGACGAACTACGCTAAAGAGCAGTCGAAAAGGGCGTCCCACACGTGGGGCGCCCTTTTTCTTTTCCTTCAAGATGACTAGTCACCAGCCTTTCAATAGACTCGCCGGAACCTCATCGAAAGGCATTCATGAAAATGTTGGAAAATCTTATTGAGAAAATTATCTTCGCCGGTCGTTGGCTCCTAGCTCCACTCTACTTAGGTCTCCTCATGACCCTCATCCCAATCCTCTATCGCTTCTTCCAATCCTTCTGGCACATGATGACTCATATAACAACTGCAACCCCTGCTGAACTCACCTTGGAGGTTCTAGAGCTGCTCGATGTGGTTCTCCTCGGCAATCTCATCATCATCATTCTCTTTGCAGGTTATGAGAACTTCGTCTCTAAGATCAAGGTGGCAGATGGCGCTGAAGACCGTCCACACTGGATGGGCCACGTTGATTTCAGCGGCCTTAAGATCAAGCTGATTGGCTCATTGGTCGCTATCTCTGTAATCGAACTTCTCAAAGACTTTATGCAGGAGGGTCCATTTGATGCAAAGCGCGAAGGCTGGCGCATTGGCATCCATATGACCTTCGTTATCTCAGGTGTTCTCTTTGCGCTGATGGATAACATGGCAGATCGCCACAAATCAGAGCGTTAATCACACTTGCGTTAGTTAACCCCCCGGAGCGCGCTCCGAGGGGTTAACTCTTTCCCGTTGAAAGATATGTACATTTTCTATTTAATTATGTACATTTAATCTATGAACGAGATTTCGATAACCGATGCCCGCGCCGAGCTACAGGCGGTAGTTGCTCGCTCCAAGAAAAAGCCTGTGCATATCGTCAAACATGGTCAGAGCGTTGCGGTATTAATGAGTCCTGAACTTTTCGAGAAAGCGATGGATGCGATGGAGGAGTTAGAAGATATTGAAGCCTTTGATAAGGCGATGGCAGCTCACGAGAAGACCTACCCCTGGGAGCAGGTCAAGCGAGAACTTGGACTCGCGTGACGTTATTCTCAATAGAACTTTCAACATCTGCTCGTAAATCACTGAAGAAGCTCTCCAAGAGAGATCAGATTCTTGTCTTCACAGTTCTTGAAACCTTAAAGAACAACCCCACTCCCCCGAAATCTCTTAAGCTACGCGGGCGAGATGGATACAGACTCCGTGTAGGAGATCTTCGAATCATTTATACCGTTCAACGCGGAAGATTGATCATTCTCATTCTCGATCTTGGCCATCGACGTGACATCTACCGCTAGCTCAATCCTCTAAAGCAAACCAAATTCTGAGGCGGCCTGAATCAGGCCTTCCTTCGCATCCGGGTGGGCTGCATTGTTAATCAGATTCAGCGCCTGCTCTGTTTGGGTATGGCCAAAACATGCCGCTGCTCCTTGTTCGGTAACGACGAACGAGTGCTGAAAGCTAGTCACATTCTCGCCAAGGCGAGGGACAATCGATGAGACCTTCGCCTTGGGATGCCATGAAGGTAGCGCCATAAAGGAGCGACCACCTCGGCTATGGAGGGCGCCGACGATAAAGTCGGTCGAGCCACCGAAGCCGCTATAAATCTCACCGCGAACGTGGGATGCATTTGCCTGGTCATAGAGATCGATTTGAAGAGCAGCGTTGATGGAGGTCATCCGCGCCTGGCGCGCGATCATGCTGGGATCATTTGTTTTTTCAGTGCGGAGCATCTGCACGCGGCGGTTGAAGTTCAACCATTGATAGAGCTCTTCTGTGCCGAAGATAAATGATGCGGTGACCAAGATATCTGGGTCTAACACCCCAAGTTTATGAAGGTTATAAACACCATCGGAGAACATCTCAGTCCAGATACGTAGCCCACGTCGCTCCTTTAGAGAGTTGAGCACAGAGTCTGGGATTGCACCGATTCCCAATTGAAGAGTTGAGTTATCTTCAATTAACGATGCGATGCGATCGCCAATCATCAGCGATTCATCCGAGAAAGTTGTTGCCGGCTTAACCTGAAGTGGTTCATCTACTTCAACGAGATAATCAATCTCAGATTGATAGACCTGTGCATCCCCATAGGTGTAAGGCATCTGCTTATTCGCTTGGGCAATAACAATTCCACCATGTGCATGGGCTGATTCAATTGCGGCAGGCAGGATATTCACCTCTGTGCCTAAGGAGACCGTGTCATGGTGCTGCGCTGATGTGTGGAGAAAGACTGCATCAGGACGCGCATAGTCACGGATGACAACCGGCAAGAGTGAGAGTCGTGAGGGAATGTAGGCAAGGCGCGGATGGCGGCGCATTCCATGACCGACAAAAGCAGTCTCATAGGTAATGCCTTCGCGATCTGGAATTCCTGGCTGCGCGTTGAGCATATGAAGTCTAAATTCAGGAATCGTCTCATCGGCAACCTGGAGGAGGGTCTTTGGCGTGGCAAAGTTTCCTGAGGCGATAATTCTTGGATTGCTCGGCAAGTTGGCGAGGATTGATTTCAACTGTTCGGTATTGATAACGCGCATATGTAAACCCTAGTGCAATGGCTATCGGTGGAAAAAGAAAAGTGCCATCCCCCAATCTCTTGAGTGATGGCACTTACCTTGTTGCGATGTAGCCCCGAAGGGATTCGAACCCTCGTAGCTGACTTGAGAAGCCAGAGTCCTGGGCCGCTAGACGACGGGGCCAGATGACTAGTCGGTTACTTCTAACCAACCCTTTCCATATTAAATTATCACTACGATCAAACGGTACTGCGCTGGGGTACCAGGACTCGAACCTAGACTTACTGAACCAGAATCAGCAGGGCTGCCAATTACCCCATACCCCAATTCCCTCATATTCAATCGGCGAGCCTTTTGAACTAAGAGCGAGGGCAAAGTTTACCTGACCCGAAAGGGTGCTCTTGCCACCTCCGGCTAGAGCTGGAGAGCCGCTGAAATACGTGAAATAGAAGTACTTTGGCCGAGCAACTCCATTGACTCAAAGAGTGGTGGTGAGATGGTGCTTCCAGTGGTCGCAATACGTAGGGCGGTGAAAGCGATGCGAGGCTTTAGTCCCATCTCCTCAATGAGCGCTGCGCGAAGTGCTGCCTCAATTGATGCGTGATCCCACGATGAGAGCGGTTCGAGAACTTGGAGTGATCGCTTGAGCACATCCTTTGAACCACTATCGGAAATCTTTTCAACCGCTTCTGGATCGACTGCGAACTCCTTCACGAAGAGGAACTTCAAGAGCCCTGGAACTTCATCGAGCTTAACGAGGCGCTCCTGAATTATTGGAAGCGCCTTCTTTACCAGCTCAATCTCAGCATCGTTGCCTGAGATGGTTCCAGCCTTGGTGAGAAATGGAAGTGACCAGGAGAAGAATTCATCCAATGTGAGTGCACGAATCTTGTCGCCATTGATTGCCTCGAGCTTCTTCATATCAAAGCGAGCAGGAGATGAGTGAACCTTCTCAACTGTGAAGAGCTCTGTGAGCTCTTGCATCGTTACATTCTCACGATCATCACCAGGTGACCAACCGAGGAGTGCAAGATAATTACAGATTGCCTCTGGCAGATAACCTTGTTCGCGATACCAAGCAATCGATACTTCACCATTGCGCTTCGAGAGCTTGGCATTATCTTGGCCCATCACAAATGGTAGGTGGGCAAATGTTGGGTAATCCTCTAACTTAACGCCCATCGCCTGATAGACACGAATCTGACGAGGCGTTGATGAGAGTAGATCTTCACCGCGTAATACATGGGTGACCTCCATCAAAATATCATCGACTGCAACAGCGAGTGTGTAGAGAGGTGAACCGTCGGCGCGAACGAGCACGAAGTCAGGAACAAATTTATGATCAAATGTCACATCGCCGCGGATTGCATCAGTAAATGTTGTTGAGCCATCTGGCATGCGCATACGGACAACTGCTTCACGTCCCTCTGCCTGGTAGGCAGCTACCTGATCTGCAGTTAAATCACGGCAATGGCCGTTATAGCCAGGTGCCACATTCGCTGCACGCTGTGCTTCACGTACTGCTTCTAGCTCATCTGGCGAGCAGTAGCAGTGGTAGGCATCGCCTTGATCGAGAAACTTCTGCGCCCATGTGGCATAGATATCGAGACGCTGTGATTGAAGATATGGACCATTCGGGCCTCCTACCTCAGGTCCCTCATCCCAGGACAGACCGAGCCACTTGAGAGTGTCGATCGCTGCCTGAATATATTCTGGGGTAACGCGAGTTGTATCTGTATCTTCAATGCGGAATAAGAAGGTGCCGCCGGTGTGTCGAGCAAAGGCCCAGTCGAAGAGCGCAGTGCGGATATTTCCCACATGGAGATCTCCTGTTGGAGATGGTGCAAAACGGACTTTTACTTTCTTACCAGAATTAGCTAGCGTCATGGACGAGCACTCACCTTATTAGTTAGTTGGCCAAGGCCTTCGATGGATACAGCAACGGTAGATTTCTCTGGCATTGGGCCAATACCTGCAGGGGTTCCGGTAATAATGACATCTCCAGGAAGAAGTGTCATCACGCTCGAAACAAAGTTGATAATTTCAGGGACCTTAAAGATCATGTCAGAGAGGTGGGCATCCTGCTTGATCTCACCATTGACCGTGGTTGTGATGCGCTGATTTCCTGGAAGAAACTCTGTCTCAATCCAGGGACCGAGTGGACAGAATGTGTCGAAGCCCTTGGCGCGAGTCCATTGGCCATCCCTCTTCTGTAGCTCTCGTGATGTCACATCATTTGCAAGTGTGTAACCAAAGATCACATCGTTAACGCGCTCCACGGGAACTTCCTTGCAGACGCGACCAATCACGATTGCTAGTTCTGCCTCATAATCAATAGATGGCGCCATCGCAGGCCAGACAATTGTGTCGCCAGGTCCTGCCACGGTTGTATTTGGCTTAATAAAGATGATCGGCTCATCGGGGACAACGCCACCCATCTCCGCCGCATGGTCTGCATAATTCTTGCCGATCGCCACAATCTTGCTGCGAGGGATGACAGGTGCGAGCAGGCGGACCTTGGTCAGTTCGAGCTTGGCAGCTGTCTTTTGAATCCCCTGATAGATGGGATCTCCTGTGATGACGGTAATCGAGTTATCTTCCTCGAGGATTCCGTATAAAGGGTCGGAACCGAGCCCTGCATCAGGCAGCGGTGAAAATCGAACGACGCGCATTCGCCTATCTTAACGGTTAAAGCGAGATCTCTTGGCCGTCGGCTGCGATGTAATAGACGGTAGCGGTAGGGGCGAAATCCTTAATCGCCTTCACATTACTTGGCTGCACTCCGGCGGCAACTACGCTCTCGATCCCGGTAATTCCTGATGCCAGAGCAACAGTAAGCACTGCTTCAAAGGCATCGAGGTTGAGTGAGGGCGATACAACATTGATTGCTACATATGTGCGACCGGTTGAGTCGCGCAAGGCTGCGGCTTCTGTTGCTCCGCTTCGGGCCAAGGTATTTGTTGCGAGGGTGACAAGCTTTGTATCTTCAGGATTATTCATGATCTGCTTCAACCTCTTCAACACGTTCGATGATGACAGAGCTAATTCTACGACGGCGACCCACTGGACGCTCTGAGGTGATTGACC
>JAURJS010000064.1 GCA_030832135.1 Candidatus Planktophila sp. | reverse complement strand
CTTTCCATTCTTAATCAACTGCTCTGCTGTCTTACGAGCCTGATTAATTGGAATTGCAAAGCCGAGACCAATTGATCCTGTCTGGCCACCAAAGGAAGAGCCTAAGGTTGCAATTGCAGAGTTAACCCCAATTACCGCACCAGTTGAATCAACGAGTGGACCACCAGAATTTCCGGGGTTGATTGCAGCATCTGTCTGCAGCGCGTTGATAAATGAATTCTGCTGCGCTGACTCCCCGG
Organism: Candidatus Planktophila sp.; assembly: GCA_030832135.1. Lineage (GTDB taxonomy): Bacteria > Actinomycetota > Actinomycetes > Nanopelagicales > Nanopelagicaceae > Planktophila. The sequence goes on along the minus strand of JAURJS010000064.1, from coordinate 3,573 downwards.
CGGTTACCGCACGATCTTTTGCACTGATGATTCCAAGAGTGACAGTTCCTTGCAATCCAAGAGGTGAGCCAATCGCAAGAACTGCATCGCCTACAGCAACCTTCTCGCTATCTCCGAATTGAAGAGCTGGCAGATTTCGATTTGAAACTCGAAGCACTGCAAGATCATAAGAAGCATCGCGCCCGACTACGGATGCAGTGTATGAGGTGCCATCTTGAAGTCTTACGGTGATCTTTCCGCCACTTGTGACGGCGGATGCAATTACATGGTTATTGGTAAGGATGTAGCCATCACTTGAGATGATAAATCCTGAACCTGTAGCGCCACCATCGGCATCTTTAGCTTCAATCGATACAACTGAAGGCAGAACGCGCTTTGCTATACCAGCTACAGAGTTGGCAGGACGTTCGATCGTCGAATTAGATTTCACCAATCGGGTGGAATATCCAAAGAGCGAACCGCTCGATGATGCACCGAATGCGCCGGCGATGACCCCCACTACAACCGCGAGAATTATTGCACTACGAAGTGAGATGGATTTACCTGTTTGATTGGGTCCAGTCCACCATGGGCCTTGGTTGGCGAAGTTGCTCATACGAGAAGTTTCCTACAATTTTGTGGCAAGTAACAAACCATCGCCGACTGGAATGAGAGAAGTTGACCAGTTCTCTGAGTCAGCTTTCAGCGCCTTCCCAGCTTCGCGGAGCGCAACTGTCTTTGGATCGCGTTGGGCAGGATCTGAAACCTTTCCACCACCGAAGAAGTTATCGACAACAAAGACTCCTCCGCTACGGAGGATGCGTTGCGCCTCAGCGATTGCATATGTGAGATCTTCTGGATTGTGGCGATAGATCACGAGGTCATATGCGCGGTCAGTGAGCTTAGCCATGACCTCCATAACTGGATTTGTGATCAAGCGAAAACGTGAAGGTGCAATCTCGGCTTCAATAAGAGCTGTCTTTGCAATTGAGCTATGTTCCATTTCATCATCAATAGATGTCAACGTTCCTGACTTCAACATTCCATCGAGCAACCAGAGTGAGCCGACGCCAGAACCTGTTCCAACTTCAACAACAGATTGGGCCTTCAGCAATTGAGCTAAGAAAGAGAGATAGGCGCCTGCGCCTTGAGTGAGATCGTGAGTGCCGATTTCGACGCCTCTTGCTCGAGCTGCGAGCTTATTCGCATCCTCAGCAATAAAGCCCTCTGCGTAGGAGTGCGGATCTGTAATCATGAGAGGGACAATATCCAATCGACGAGCAAACGGACGCCATATCCGGTGCCACCCTTAGGATTTTCTCCAGAATCTGATTCGCTCCGGGCTGTTCCTGCAATATCAAGGTGAACCCACTTGCGATCGCCTACAAAGTGCTCGAGATAGAGGGCAGCCGTGACTGAGCCAGCAGAGTAATCGCGCTTATCTGCCGCATGATTGAGATCTGCAAGATCGCTCTCGAGCGAATCTGCATAGTCATCAACGAGTGGCATATGCCAGACGCGTTCGCCCGATGTCTCGCTAATGGCTTTGAGCGATGTCGCCAATTTATTGTCTCGGGTGTACATGGCAGCATATTGGCGGCCAAGGCCGAGGGTTGCTGCACCTGTGAGAGTTGCAATATCAACTAAGTAATCTGGATCGAGATTCTTATCAGCATATGCAAGGCCATCTGCAAGAACTAAGCGGCCTTCCGCATCAGTATTAATGATTTCAACTGTTGTACCGCCATATTGAGTGATGACATCAGATGGGCGCTGTGATGTTCCAGAGAGCGCGTTCTCTGCACACATCATAAGTACGGTGACTCGAATATTTGGCTGAAGATCTGCAATTGCTGAAATCGCGCCAAGAGCTGCGGCAGATCCCGCCATATCGCTCTTCATCGGAGCCATCATGTCGTAAGGACGTTTCAAAGAAACGCCACCGGTGTCGTATGTAATTCCTTTACCGACAATCACCACATGCGGAAGCGCCGCAGCGCCTTTTATCTTTGACTTTGCAATCTTCTTCGGAATATATGAAAGTTCAATAAATCGTGGTCCAGGATTTGGTGAAGACATTCCAACTGCGACGAGCCCGCCGAATTCGGCAATCTCTTTTCCTTCAAGGACTCGAATTGAAAGCCCCTTGCTTTCTGCAACTTTCTTCGCCTGTTGTGCCATCCAGAGCGGGCTCTTAATATTTGATGGCGTATGAATTAAGTCGCGTGTAAGAACAAGAGCCTCAGCAGATGCATTTGCTTCAGCGAGCGCCTCTACTTCGTTTGTTGCAATGGTAAATGTCGGAATCTCGACCGGTGTAGTGGTCTTTAAATTCCAGGTATAGGCGCCGAGCACAATCGAGATTGCATGTGCTTTGACTTCTGCCTTCTTGACTGGAAGGAGGGAGATCAGATTTACCGCCTTACCGCGAACTTTGCGGCCGAGAGCTGCACCTGCTGCACGGAAATCTTTCAGAGATTGATCGCCTAAGCCAACTAGATAGAGGCGATCGATATCGGTATCACTGTGGAGGACTGGAATTTCAAAGAGCTCGCCAGCCTTACCTGCCGGAGCAAAGAATGTGATCTCGTCGATGAGATTGATCTCAAAGAACTTCTCAAGCGAGGAAAGTAAAGAGCTCTTACCTACAAAGGAGATTTCGCCCTCGCCGCTCTTGATATATCCAAGTGCGAGTAAGTCGCCGCCGAGAATTGAGTCGAGATCCGGGCTGACTGAGTTAAGAATTTTCTTCTCGCCCTTACTTCTTGATGAGGGCTACTGCGGCTTCAAGTGCTGCGCTGAGGTTATTGGCTTCCTGAGGATTCATCTCTACTACGAGGCGTCCTCCGCCTTCGAGAGGAATACGCATCACAAGGGAGCGAGCTTCCTTGGTTACTTCCATTGGGCCATCACCAGTGCGGGGTTTCATTGCTGCCATGGGTTAAGTATCCCGTATCGCACCCCTCTTATGGAAATCGGCTCCGCGCTCACTTAGAGCCCTAATTGCTCCGCGATTCGCCGTTTTCCAGAGTCGATAACGGCCACCACGGATCGCTCCGGCACTGATAGGAGGGTGGCAATTTCTAGCGCGCTCTTGCCTTTGAGGTAGTGCAGGGTCAAGATAAATCGTTCCTCCTCAGGCAGAGCGGCAAGCATCTCTGCAATCGTCTGAGGGGAGCTCATAGGGATAGAGATTACTCCAGTAGGCGTGCAAATCGGGCGAGAGAAATCTTTACTCCGAGCCAAATGAATGGTTTAGCGGCGATGAAGATGAGCCAGGGAGCACGAATCTCCTCTGACCAGTGGAAAGTTGTGTGCTGGCCATCAAGTGCAATGACTTCAAATGCACCGGTGCCTTTAAGAATTTTTCCATAGTGAATGACATCGCATCGATGAGGTGGATCCCAGTGCGTGACCTCCATGAGATCGAGTAGGCCAAGAAATTTAAAGCGTGGATAGATGCGATGGAGAGGACCGGTGAATGCCTCAATCTTTACACCAACCCCGGCTGCAATCTCACTGGTGCGAAGCACCTTTGTCTGGAGCATCCATTTGCTCTGACCTTCCCAATCTGCAATGGACTCCCAGACTTTT
>JAURJS010000063.1 GCA_030832135.1 Candidatus Planktophila sp. | reverse complement strand
GACGCCGGCAACTTCAGCAAACTGATACTTACGAAGTGCGATTGCAACTCCGATGATGACAGCAGTCAGCGCCATAGCGGAGACAACAATCGGCGCAAACATATGTTCCTCATGGTGCTCGCCATGCTCGCCGAATACTGGGTTGAGCCAGTTAGCAAGTGCATCACCGCGAGTAAAGAGGAAACCTGATGCAATAGAACCAATTGAGAGAATCGCAATTGGAACCCACATCAAAGCTGGAGATTCGTGTGGGTGCGCTTCGTCATCCCAACGAGCCTTACTTGTAAAGGTAAGGATCATTACGCGAGACATATAGAAGGCAGTGATTGCAGCGCCTACGAGAGTGACTCCACCTAAGAGGAGGCCCTTAAAGCCGCCAGCATTAAATGCCGTTTCGATAATGCCATCTTTTGAATAGAAGCCAGCGAATGGTGGAACACCGATAATCGCTAGATAACCAAATCCAAAGGTAACGAATGTGATTGGCATGAACTTGCGGAGATTTCCAAACTTTCGCATATTCACTTCATCGTTCATTCCATGCATAACCGAACCTGCACCGAGGAACATGCTCGCCTTGAAGAAGCCGTGTGTAAGTAGGTGCATGATTGCAAAGACATAACCCACTGGGCCAAGGCCGGCAGCGAGAATCATGTAACCAATCTGCGACATTGTTGAAGCTGCAAGTGCCTTCTTAATGTCATCTTTTGCAGTACCCACAAGGGCACCAAAGATCAAAGTAATCGCACCGACAATAACGACAACGAGCTGCGCAGTTGGCGCAGCTTCAAAGATGAAGTTTGAGCGGACGATGAGATAGACGCCAGCGGTAACCATTGTTGCAGCGTGAATCAGTGCAGAAACCGGCGTTGGACCTGCCATCGCATCGCCAAGCCATGCCTGCAATGGGAACTGTGCTGACTTTCCAGCAGCGGCTACAACAAGCATGATTCCAATTGCAGTAAGGGCTGCCTCTGAAGCGTGATGAGCATGCTCTGCTACGCCTTCAAATGAAGTTGTTCCCAAAGTCGCGAATGCAATCATGATGGCAAATGAGAGACCCATATCGCCAACACGGTTCATAACAAATGCCTTCTTTGAGGCTGTTGCATACGCCGGCTTCTGGTTCCAGAAACCGATCAAGAGGTAAGAAGCAAGACCTACTCCTTCCCAACCTACATAGAGGTTGAGATATGAGTTGCCGAGCACCAAGAGGAGCATCGCTGCAATAAAGAGGTTGAGATATGCAAAGAAGCGGCGGCGATTCTCATCGTGTGACATATATGAGATCGAGTAGATATGAATCAATGTACCTACGCCGGTAATTAGAAGAACGAAACAGATCGAAAGCTGATCGAGTAGAAGCGCGGCATCAATATTGAATTCGCCGACTGCAATCCATGAGAAGAGCTTCTGTGTAACAGCGCGCTCTTCTGTAGGACGAGAGAGCATCTGTGAGAGCTGGTAGAGACCAACACCGAAAGAGCTAGCAGCCATCGCTGTTGCGAAGAGGTGGCCCCACTTATCGGTGCGGCGTCCTCCAAGGAGAAGTGTTGCTGCGCCAAATAGTGGCAGTGCAATGAGATAGACGAGTGATGATGATGTGCTCATGGTTATCGCTTCAACAAACTAGCATCGTCGACAGATGCTGATCGGCGTGAGCGATAAATCGCCACGATAATGGCTAGACCAACTACCACTTCACAGGCAGCAACAACCATGGTGAAGAAGGCGGTGACCTGTCCATCCAAAGTGCCATTGATACGTGAGAAGGTGACAAAGGCTAGGTTTGCAGCGTTGAGCATCAACTCAACGCACATAAATACAACGATCGCATTGCGACGAACTACTACGCCGATAGCTCCAATTGTGAAGAGGAGCGCTGAGAGGTAGAGGTAGTTATTTGGATTCATTACTTCTCCTCCACAACAGTGGTATCGACAACATCTAATTGGAACTGACTTGATTCGAGCATGTCGCCACGCGCCTTCAAAGTTGCAGAGATAGATGTTGGTGCAGGCGATCCATCTGGAAGAAGCGCTGGAACATCGACTGCATTGTGGCGAGCAAATACGCCAGGTCCTGGAAGTCCAGCTGCACTTGCAAGAGATCCGGTACGGAAACGAGCAATTGCACTCTCGCGCTGTGTTGGGCGAGCAATGGTGCGCTCATGATGAGCTAGAACCATTGCGCCGAGCGCAGCTGTAATGAGAAGCGCTGAAACGACTTCAAATGGCCAGACATAATCTGAGAAGAGCAACTTTGCAAGGCCTTGAACATTGCCTTCGGCATTTGCAGCTTGAAGTCCAACTGGCTGGCGACCGATTGTTGCTCGGCCAATAAGGGCGACCATTAATCCACCAAAGCCGATTGCTGCAGTGATTGCGATTGGGCGCAGACCCTTGATTGTCTCTGTGAGTGAATCAGATGAATCAACACCGACGAGCATCAGGATAAAGAGGAAGAGCATCATTACTGCGCCGGTATAAACGACGATCTGAACGATTCCGAGGAATAACGCCTCTTGGGCAATGTAGAAGATTGCGAGAGTGATCATGACCCAGGCAAGCAAGAGTGCAGAGTGAACTGCCTTCTTAACGAGCAACATTCCAAGCGCTGAAATAACAGCAAGTGGAGCGAGGATCCAGAACATCACTGCCTCTGGAGTCTGGATAACCATTACTTAGCCTCCCCCGCTGTTGTGCCATCAAAAATTGGGCCCTGTGATGGATCTGCTGACTTCACTTCACCGCGGTAATAATTATTCTCATCCATATCTGGATACATTGGATGCGGTGGCATCACCATTCCAGCACGAAGTGG
>JAURJS010000062.1 GCA_030832135.1 Candidatus Planktophila sp. | reverse complement strand
TGCTGAACCTGGAACTGGCTTGTATGAAACCAAGTTACGGTAGAGGTATGAGTTAAGGAACGCGATATCGCGGCCTGTGTAAACACGTGCTGGATCGATGTGATCGAACTGATCAGCGTGTGTGATGAAGTACAGCGTTCCGCCAGTTACTGGCTTCTCTGCTGCGTTTGCACTAGCGCCTGTCGCAACTGTTCCAACTGCAAGAAGTGCAGCTGTTGCTGTTGCGATAAGACGACGTGATGTCAAACGTGACATTAGTCCTCCTAATTGAGATGAATCAAAACGCATTTACGTTTCGACTTACTGCTCTTCACCTAAAGAGAAACTCGCGAGACCCCTCTTGCAGTGAAGTTCCCGTATTGCTACGGAAATCTATTTACTTATTGCTATCTATCCGCCTTTGGATCGAGCGCATCGCGAACCGCATCACCGAGAAGGTTGAGCGAGAGCACAATCAAAATCAGAATAAAGCTCGGGATGAGAAGGAAGGCAGGATCTTCGCGCCAGTAAGTAACGCCATCTGCCAGGATCAAACCGAAGGTCGCTTCTGGTGCTTGAACTCCGACTCCGAGGAAGGAGAAGGTCGCTTCAGCTGCGATATAGCCAGGAAGAACAAGTGAGATAAAGACAATTGCAGTAGGCCAAAGGTTAGGCAAGATCTCCTTGACGATAATGCGCCAATTTGATGCGCCCATCGCCTGTGCTGCCATTACGAAGTCGCGCTCACGCATAGACATCGCCTGTGAGCGAATAAGTCGGTAGAAACCGGTCCAGCCGAAGAAGACTAAGAAGAGGACGAGAACCACGAGGCGGGCGGCATTGTCATGTGCGATACCAATTGCTTCAATGCGCTGCACCATAGGAAGTGAGAGCGCAATGATCATAAAAGTTCCTGGGAATGCCATCAAGAAATCTGCAAAACGGCCAACGCTAGAATCGACGCGACCCTTGAAGTAACCAGTTGCGATTCCGACCAACATGCCGATTGCAATTGTGCCGACCGATGCAATGATGGCAACGATGAAGGATGTACGTGCGCCGTAGAGAGCGAGCGCGAATACATCGCGACCGGTACCTGGTTCGATTCCGAGTGGGTGCGCCCAAGAGATTCCGCCCCATGGGCCAAGTGGCATTGCAAAGTCAGAGAGAGTGCCTTCATAGATGTCGCGTGGATTGACACCAACTAAACGGGTGATGATCGGTGCAAAGAATCCGACGAAGACAAAGAAGATTGATGCATAACCCGCGAAGACGCCGACCTTGTTGCGCTTGAAACGTCCCCACGCGATCTGCTTCGGTGTGCGTTGAGCTACCTCAACCACATCGTTATCGATCACTGTTGCATCAGCCACGTGTAAATCCCCTTATCGCAAATGATTCGCTTCGGATATGACCATCCACAGGAAATTCCGCATAGCGAGATAACCCGTGAGTAGACCCGCAAGAGTAGTAAGGGAAGGGCTAAAAAGAAACCCCAAAAGTCCGAATTAACCCCTTTTTAGCAGGCCTCACGATGAGAGGGCGAGCCTCTTCATCCGGAGAAAGAGGGGAATCGCCAGGAATGAGCCTATGAACATTGAGGCTACCCAGAGCTCAGCGAGATCTGCCCCCAACATCAGCCCGGTAATCGCAGGACCTGCGACCCCCGAAATCGACCATTGAAGGCTCATAAAGGCATTGGCCCGACCGCGAATATGTTCTGGCGCCAGCTCATTGGCCAGGGTTGGGATTACTGGAGCCTGAACCATCTCACCGACTGCGAAGATCAATTGGCTGATGCAGAGGGCGATACCTGATGCGATCAGAGGCAAGAGCGGTGAGATGCCGACAAAGACCCAAGATGCTGACCATATGACCCCAATTGCAACGAGTGCGTTGTACTTTGAATAGCGTTCGAGGATTCGCATCACTAAAGGCTGCAGTGTAAAGATTGCGAGAGTGTTAACACCGAAGATGAGACCAAGCCACTTAGGTGAGAGTCCCAAGAATTGGGTGGCAAAGATGGGAACACCTGCCTGGATAACGCCGTAACCAAAGGTGAAGAGAATGATTCCGCCGGTACCTAAGAGCATCAGCGGCTTAATCGCAAGGAGATCACGATAAGTGCCCTGCTTTGGTTCGTGGGCTTGAGGAATATATCGATCGAGACCTTCGCCATGGAGGGTCAAGATAATGCCAAGATAAATAAAGAATGTCGCGGCATCAATCCAATACATAATTTGGAATGAGCGCAGTGATCCCTCGGTGATGATTAATGATGAGATTAAACCGCCGAGTCCCAATCCAAGGTTGAGCAACATAAAGTTCAACCCGAAAATCTTTGATCTGTACTCTTCTGGTGTAACGCGAGTCAGAACAACGCTCTGCGATGGCCATACCGCTTGTCCAGCAATGTTAATTGCAGTCAAAGCAAGAATGGCATGGAGATGAGTGGTCACATATGCAAGTGAGAAGGCCGCAGCAGAATTAAGAAGTAATCCGCCAATCATGACTCGCTTGGGGCCGATGCGATCGACCAGTGCACCCATCGGTGTGCTGGCAACAATAGAGACCATTGCGCCCCACGAGAGAAGCAATCCACCAAAGGTATTTGTAAAGCCACGCATATCGTGGAGATAGACCAGTAGGAGAGAGAGCGTCATTCCCCCACCGACAGCATTAAGGGCAATACCCACAACTATCTTCCGAGATTTCGGATTGAGAATTGAGGCAAATTCCTTGAAGAACATTTAGCGCAGTAGCTCCTCTGCCTGGCTCAGAATCTCACCCTTGTAATCTGCGATCAGAGAGATGTGGCCATGGCCAGGTACAAAGTTGAGTTTGCCAGTTGGGATGTGCTTCTCTAACCAATATGAGTGTGCCTTAGGAACCATAAAATCATCATCGCCCTGCCAGATATGAACTGGGACAGATATCTCTGAGAGTGCAAATCCCCAAGGTTGAATAAATGCGATGTCATCATCGATCCAACCATCAAAGCTCACTGCGAGCCCCTTACGAGTCGCAGTTGCATATTCATCTGCAATCACGCCATCGAGCGCCTTCTTATCGACATCGCCAATAAGACCACCGAGCGCCTCACGGATCTCACCGCTAGTTACCTCTTTAAATGGCGCTGCGTTCTTATCCATCCAGGCAGAGATTTCTGCCTCGCCCTTAAGGGCTTCACCAAACTCTTCTTCATTCTCAGGGCCCATGCCGGCGAGAAAATCTAAATCTGGTACGCCGTATTCACCGACACCGGCGAGAGTGATAGCACCTTTACTACCGCTCATCATTGTTGTTGCGAGGGCATGTGGTCCACCGCCAGACCATCCGATAGAGATGAAGTCGCGAATGCCAAAGCTATCGAGGAGTTCGCGGATATCGTCATTATTGGAATAGACCGTTCTGCCTTCATTGCGATCACTGATTCCATACCCTGCACGGCTATATGAGAGCGCGCGAATACCGCGTGAGGCAGCTAGCTCTAACCAAGGGCTCCATAGACAGGCATGGGCCGGTGTTCCGTGGTGGAAGACGATGGCGCTTGTCGATGAGATGCCATTATCAAAATATTCAAGGAATCGTCCATCGGTGAGCTTCAATGTAGGCATTCGGGAAGTGTAAACCTGAATCGGGAACTCTGTCAGAATACGGTCTATGACTTCCGGCTTTAAATACGAGATTAAGCACGCCGCTGAAAAGGGGCTTGCTCGCGTCGGAACAATTACAACACCTCATGGCCAGATTCAGACCCCAGCTTTTATTCCAGTAGGAACAAAGGCGACTGTGAAATCAGTGCTGCCAGGTGCGATGGAAGATCTCGGTGCACAAGCTCTCCTCTCCAATGCCTATCACCTCTATCTCCAACCAGGTCCCGACGTCCTTGATGAGGCAGGCGGTCTCGGCTCCTTTATGAATTGGTGTGGCCCCACCTTCACCGATAGTGGTGGGTTTCAGGTTCTCTCACTCGGTGTTGGATTTAAAAAGGTGTTGGCGATGGATGCGCAGACCTTTAGATCTGATCAAGTCATTGCTGGAAATAAAGAGCGCCTAGCTCATGTCGACGATGAGGGCGTGACCTTCAAATCACACCTCGACGGTTCGATGCATCGATTTAGCGCTGAGATCTCCATGCAGATCCAACACAAGATTGGTGCGGACATCATGTTCGCCTTCGATGAGTGCACCACCTTGCATAACACCCGCCCCTACCAAGAGTTGGCGATGGAGCGCACCCACAACTGGGCGATCCGCTGTCTCGATGAACATAAGCGCCTCACTGAAGAACGTAGCAATAAGCCCTATCAAGCTCTCTTCGGTGTGATTCAAGGCGCTCAATATGAAGATTTACGTAAAGAGGCGGCGGCAGATTTGGGAACGATGTCATCATCGGGAATCGAATTCGATGGCTTCGGTATTGGTGGCGCTCTCGATAAGGATTCACTCGGAACAATTGTCAGTTGGGTCAACTCAACGCTCCCCCAGGACAAGCCGAAGCACCTCCTCGGAATTGGAGCACCGGAGGATCTCTTTGTCGGTGTGGAAAATGGAGTCGATACTTTCGACTGTGTCCTTGCTTCCCGCATTGCTCGCACCAGCGCCGTCTACACAATGAGCGGCCGATTTAACGTATCTAATGCAGGTTACATCCGTGACTTCACTCCGATTGATTCTGAATGTGATTGCTACACCTGCAAGAACTACACCCGCGCATACCTATGCCACTTATTCCGTGGCAAAGAGATGGTGGCGGCAACTCTTGCAACCATTCACAATGAGCGTTTTATCGTGCGATTGGTCGATCAGATGCGTCAGCATCTACTCGATGGCACCTTCTATGAATTTAAAGATGAATTCCTGGGCCGCTATAAACATCGCAGCGGCCAAGCTTCAAATTAATGTGAGAGCTTGAGCTCTTCAGCTTCTGAGCCGACTGGATTCCATCCACCAGGGATGAGGTCATCTGCCTCATCTGGCCCCCAAGTACCTTCAAAGTATGGGTGGCAACGATGTGGACGCTTCAAGATCTCTTCCAGAATTGCCCATGAGTGCAATACCGCATCGATACGAGTAAAGCGGAAGTGATCTCCCAACATCGCAGCGCGCAAGAGTCGCTCATATGGACCTTGGCGATCACCGAACTCAGTGAAGAACTCCACCGATAGATCTACTGTCTCTGAGACAAGCTTTGTTCCAGGCTTCTTTGCCTGCAGTGAGATATCCACGCCATCATCTTTTCCGAGACGGAATCGAACCTGATTTGACTCTGCCTTTCCAAAGAGTGCGCGTGGTGGTTGCTTAAATTCAACGATGACCTCAAGAACTGTCTCTGGCATCTTCTTTCCTGTGCGCAGATAGATAGGTACTCCTGCCCAGCGCCAGTTATCGATGAAGAGCTTCATCGCAACAAAGGTTTCTGTATCTGAGTTCTTTGCAACGCCATCTTCATCTAGGTAGCCGACGAATTGACCGCGGACAACATCATCGGCCTTGATATCGCGGATAGCAGAGAGAACCTTGATCTTCTCATTCTGCATATCTTCAGAGTTCATACTTGTAGGTGGCTCCATAGTGAGCATGGTGAGCACCTGCAAGAGGTGGTTCTGCAATACATCGCGGGTAGCTCCAACGCCGTCATAGAACTTACCGCGACCATCAATGCCGAAATCCTCAGCCATAGTGATCTGAATATTAGATACGTAGTTGCGATTCCATACTGGCTCAAAGAGAGTGTTAGCAAAGCGGAAGACCAAGAGATCTTCTACCGCCTCCTTACCGAGGTAGTGATCTATGCGGTAAATCTGCTCTTCTGGAAGAAGTTGCTTCAATTCAGCATCAAGGGCCTTTGCTGATTCAAGGTCGCGTCCAAATGGCTTCTCTACAACAACGCGTGCTCGCTTGGTAATGCCGACATCTGCCAACGATTTTGTGATGGTGGCAAAGAATTCTGGAGCAATCGCAAGGTAGATCACGGGAAGCTTGTAGCCCTTAATGGTTTCAGCAAGTTCAACGAAGGTCTCGGGGTTGTTGTAATCACCAACGATGAGTTGAACCTCATCGCGCACCTTCGATAAAACATCTTCATCTGCATCAGACTTTCGTGCGCGGATAGCTGCCTCAACATTGTTGCGGAATACCTCTTGCGTCCACTTTGATGATGCAACACCGATGACGGGCATATCGAGCTGACCCAACTCTTCTAGATCATAGAGAGCTGGAAACAACTTCTTCTTTGCTAAATCTCCAGTAGCACCGAAGAGTACGAGCACATCTGCCTTCATTAATTTGCCTTTGGCTTCTCATTATGGCCACCGAACTTGTAGCGCATCGCGCTCAGTACACGGTTACCGAATTCATCATTGTTGCGTGAGGCAAAACGTGAATAGAGAGATGCAGAGAGGACGTGTGCTGGAATTCCAGCCTCAATTGCAGCTTGAACAGTCCAGCGACCTTCACCTGAATCACTGACCTGAGTGGAGTACTCAGTGAGTTCATTAGATTCATTAAGAGCCTGTGCTGTGAGATCGAGGAGCCATGATGCAACAACTGATCCGCGGCGCCAGACCTCAGTAATCTCAGGGATATCGAGGTTGTAGGCAGGTGTCATCTCATCTGCTGCCTCAAAGATTGCAAGGCCTTCAGCGAAAGCTGCCATCATTCCGTATTCAATTCCATTGTGAATCATCTTGACGAAGTGGCCAGCACCTGTTGGACCACAGTGAAGGTATCCATACTCAGCCTGTGATGGCTCTCCTGTGCGACCCGGTGTGCGGTCTGCTGCCTCTACCCCTGGGCAGAGAGCTTTGAAGATTGGATCGAGTGACTTCACTACTGCATCATCGCCACCAATCATCAAGGAATATCCGCGCTCCAGGCCATAGACACCGCCTGAAGTTCCGACATCGACAAAGTTGACTCCCTTTGCCTTCAAGATTTCTGCATTCTTAAGATCATTCTTGTAATAGCTATTGCCGCCATCGATGACGGTATCTCCAGGCGAGAGGACATCGGCCAGAGCCGCGATTGTTGAATCGGTAACGCTAGCCGGAACCATCACCCAGACGGTGCGAGGAGCGGTCAGCTTTGCAGCAAACTCTGCGAGATCTGATGAGCCGATCGAGCCTTCAGCGGCGAGAGCCGCTACTGAATCTGGCGATACGTCATAGACAACGGATGTGATGTCGTGACGGTGAAGTCGGCGGACAATATTTGCGCCCATACGGCCAAGTCCGACCATGCCAAAGGATGTTGTGCTCATCTGTGAATGCCTTTTTCGTAAATATACGAGCCTCGCCATTGAGGTCCCACATGCGAATATGGAGGAAAGTCTAGTGGATGCCTGTGATTACTTGGCGCAGAGGGCAGGGCTCACTCGGTGAAAAAGGCTGCCTGGTCCACGATAAGTCGCGTGCGCACCTGGGCGCTGACATAACTTGCCGGAATCGATAGATCGCCCTCAATAATCTTTCCAACAGCTTCTGCCTTACCTTCACCGGCCGCCACAATCCACACCTCGCGCGATTCATTAAGGAATTTCATCGTAAATGAGATTCTCATAGCTGGTGGCTTAGGGGAATCAGTAATTGCAAAGATATTTCGCTGATCATCGATATCGGCAATACCAGGAAAGAGCGATGCCACATGGCCATCTGGGCCGAGGCCGAGGATATTGAGATCGATCTCAACGCCTTCGAGCGCGCTCTCATAATCGATCACAGCATCTTCAATTGTTGCTGGTGAATCGGGAGCAAGTGCTTCATGAACGACGATATTGCTATTTCTTAAGGTGCCATGCCAAGGAGCTGCATTGCGCTCTGCGCTTTCAAGATCGACAAATCGCTCATCACTAAACCAGATATGAAGCCCTTGATAGAGCTCAGGGGCGCTATTGAATGCACCGACTAAGGATTGTGAAATCTGAAGACCCAAAGTGCCACCGGTAAGAACTAAGTGGAACTCCCCTTGAGCAAGAAGTCCGCTCTCGATAGCTAGAAGAATCTGTGCAGTTACCTCTTCTGCAAGTTCATCGCTATCGGTGTAGAGGGTGAGGTCGAGTTCATCATCAATATCGCCAACAATCTCATCAAATTCATCACTCATTGTTGCCGCCCCATTTCTTCATAAAATCTTCGGTTGACATCTCATAGATATTCTCAGGACCATCGATCTCATCCATCTGCCGGCCAAGATATGTAAATCCATATCCCTCAATAATCTTCACCGAAGGCGTGTTCTCTGGGCTGACTGTATAACGTAAGGTCTTTACTCCTGGTTCACCACATACCCAACGCCACATACCCAGCAACGCCTCCTTGGCATATCCCTGATTTCGATACTCCTCTTCGACTCCAAGTCCTATCTCCATCATGCCATTCTCATCTGGAACTCCGTGAAAACTGGTGGAACCGATCACGATCTTTCTCTCTTTGAGTACTATGAAACGTACGAACCATTTATTGGTAGTTGGATCTTCCTTGACCTGCGGAACGCGCCAGCCCAAGGGTCCGGATTCGAGAATGAGATTCTGAAGTGGATTCGAAAAGTCGCGACCTGCAATCGCTAGGAGATCGCTCTTTTCTTCATAGAGAGAGATCAATCCATCGGCGGGGATATGGTGAAGCTCAAGGCGCTCTGTCGTGATAAGTGGCTGATACACCCCGCAAGTATTACTTATCTCCTAGATGAGAAAAGAACTCTTCGCCTTCTCCACTGCATCGTGGCGACCTTCAGCGCCAATCTTGCGATAAAGGTTCTTGAGGTGGGTCTTCATTGTGTTCTGGGAGATGTGCAGTTCTGCGGCAATAACGGTGAGGGTTCTTCCGGTCGAGAGCTGCCTCAGAATCTCCAATTCTCGCTTGGTAAGTGATTGCTGACCTTCATTCACTGAGTTACCTCGCTCTCTCATGCGCTCTGCCATGGCAGTCGCAAGTTCCTCGTTGTAGATGGTGGGGAAATCATTTGCAATCTTGATGATGTAGTTGGCCATGTCATCTCTCTGGCGAAGAAAGGTCTCTTTAGCCCCAACTTCGGCGCCAACCTTGAGCGCCTGGTGCATCGCTGCCATAGCAATCTTCTCTGAGTCAACATTGAGAGAGACATCCATGAGGTGTTTCCAGATCACATCTCGAGGCGTCTTCTCAGGTAATCGTTTGGCATCCTCAAGTAGAGACTTGCGGCCCCGATATTCATCTACCGCCATGCGATATTGCTGAGTATCCCGAGTATTGGGTGCGCGATTTACTAATTTCTCCAATCGGTCAAAATCTTGAAGTCGTCGACGGACTGGCATTTCGCAAATATCAACAAGGTTTGCAAGTCCATTTTCAATATCAAGAGAGGAGACAAAATCTCTAGCTCTCTTCACGCGTTCCAGGGCTTCGCGATTGTTCTGATTATAAGAAAGGAATTCGATAATGTGCTTATCTGCGGCGATATACCAATGCCACTGTTTCCACTGGTAGGCAAATGCTCTTATCTGTTCAAGAATAGGGAGAGCTTCCTGAGGTCTTGAAAACTCCAACAAGCAGCGTGCCATCACGAACATTGCATCAAGGGGGCCATGATTTCCCACAAAACCATATTTTTGGTGCTGGCTTAAAGCGATTGAAGCGATCTCAAACGCTCTCTTGTATTCACCGCGCTGATGTAGATGCATCGCTTGAATTGAAAGCAAGAAAGTATGTGAGGTAAGAAGCTTGGTCTTCTTTCCTAATTCTTGGGCAGAAAGATGCATCTGCTCAGTGCCATCTGATTCATTCGAGATGTAACGCTTAACCGTGAGGTTGCGAAGAATGTTGATCTGATCATCAAAGCCTAGATAGCAATCTGCCTCTCCGGCCCTGCTTTGCATAACAGCACCTTCAAGCTCGGCAAAGCGAGCTGTAGTCAGATAAATATATGAGAGCGCTCCCTCAGTAAAATGAAGGAAGAAGACTTTCAAATCAGAAGATGGGGCCAGCGATTGAATCTTTGCAACCTCACTCTTAACACTTTTAAAGTCGAGTTCGGTGAGAAATCCCGCCGTTCTCACCGTCGACTTCTTCAACTCACCTTCGACAGAGCTATCTCCAGCAAAGCTTGCCCAGCGAAGTAGGTCTCCGCCCTTGCCTTCGGCCTGCTTCATTCGAGCAGCATCAGGAAAGAGTTCTTGAATCTTTGCTTGATCGCCTGATTCGAAGGCATGATCAATGGCTGCGCTCACATTTCCTGTTCTTTCAAAGTGAGCAATCAAGCTCTTATGTATTCCAGCTTTGACTTCCGGTTTCTTTCGTAAGTTTTCCAAGAAAACTTCTCGGACCATGGGCGAGAAGCTATATCCACCTCGAGGATCTCGCGATGGCTTAAAGATTTCACCCCGCTGAGCAATGCTATTGATCAGGTCAAAAGAGAATTTATCGCCAAGGACAACTTCAGCATCCTCGAGTGTGAAATCTGCGAGAACTGAGAGATGTTTACATGTCTTATAGACACTCGTTTCAAGTTTCTGTGTGACCACCATCGCCATCGCTCTTAGCGGTTCACTTTCAGAGCTCATGACCTGAATTAAATCGACTTCCCTGTCACTCGATTGAATATGCGCTCTCAGTAGAGATGTTGCTGATGGCCAACCGTTTGCTGCCATAAGGACGCGTCGATTCTCTGGAGTGAGATCAAGAGATGAGTTGACTGCATATTGTTCGACTTCTTCTTCGGTAAAGCGAAGTTCATTCTGGGTGATGACTTTTATTGCTCCACGAGATGCCAGTGTCGGATAGATCTCTTTAATTTCTTCACGGCGAATAACAACAAAGTGAATATTTGTTGGGAACTGCTCAACCAGCTGCACCGCAATATCGACATCCTTCGATTCATCATTTCGCAGATTGTCGAGAACAAAGACAAATTCTTTTCCGGTGTGAAGAAGTTCATTGCCCCAGCGACGTACAACCTCAGTTGGTCGCAGTGGCTGTTCATTTTCAAACCATGGGGCAAATTGTGGAAGAACTTGCTGAGTTGCCGCGATCAACATCGCCGACATTTCATTGATGGTGTCACCCTGGGCAACTGTCATCCAGATAACGCCCTTGCTCTGATATTGAGCCCACTCCGCAACCAATGAACTCTTTCCATAGCCACCTGGGGCGATAAGAAAGGTGGTGCCAGCGGCTTCATTTTCAAGAAGTGGAAAGAGACGCTTTCGAGAGAGGTAGCCGGTCGGCAAGGTAGGAATTAAGGTGCGTGAAAGGGTAATCCCTAGATTTTTCTCACCCGCCATAGGTGAAGGTTCTCGCATAAATCACCCATGGAGAAGGCCAAATCACCCCAGGTGGGGTGATTTGAGAGGGTGAAGTTAGGCGACAGAGTCGAAGGCTTCGGCGAGAACGCTCAGCGCATCCTTAAGAAGTTCGTCGGTGATGACCAGTGGTGGCAAGAAGCGAATGACATTTCCATATGAACCTGCAGTGAGGATCAAGACGCCCTTGCTCTGACAGTACTTAATGACCTTGCCCATCAGCTCTGGATTTGGATCCTTTGTACCAGCCTTCACGAGTTCGATTGCAATCATCGCTCCGCGTCCGCGAATCTCACCGATCTCAGGATGCTTTGCAGCAATCGCCTTCAATTCGGTAGTGAGAATCTCACCGAGGTGGCGAGCGCGCTCAACGAGCTTCTCCCCTTCGATAATTTCAATTGCGGCAAGAGCTGCAGCACATGCAATCGGATTGCCACCATAAGTGCCACCGAGGCCACCGATATGGGATGAATCCATAATCTCAGCACGCGCTGTGACAGCTGCGAGTGGAAGTCCACCTGCAATTCCCTTGGCCGTCACCACCATATCTGGGATGACATTCTCATGGTTAACGGCAAAGTAATCACCGGTGCGAGCAAAGCCAGATTGAACTTCATCTGCGATAAATACAATCTTATTCTCTGTTGCATACTTGGAAAGACCTGGGAGGAATCCCTGAGGTGGAACGATAAAGCCGCCCTCACCCTGGATTGGCTCAATGATGATTGCTGCAACGTTATGTGCACCAATCTCTTTCTCAATCTTCGTTGTGACCATCTTGAGCGCATCTTCAGTAATGGTTGCCTGATCGCCAATCCAGCGATATGAGTACGGCATTGGCATGCGATAGATCTCGTTTGCAAATGGGCCAAAACCTTCCTTATATGGAACGTTCTTTGCAGTCAGCGCCATAGTGAGGTTGGTGCGGCCGTGATAGGCATGTTCAAAGACAACGATTGCTGGACGCTTTGTGTAATGGCGTGCAATCTTGATTGCATTCTCTACCGCCTCAGCACCTGAGTTCTGCAAGACCGACTTCTTTTTAAAATCACCTGGTGTTAAACGGTTGAGGGCCTCACATACTTCGATGTAGCCCATATATGGAGCTGTCGTAAAGTTTGTATGTGTGAATGCAGCGACAGCTTCCTGGACGCGCTGCACAACAAGCGGAGCAGCATTTCCAACGTTGACTACACCGATACCGGCACCGAGATCGATGATGCGGTTGCCATCGATATCTTCAAGGATGGCATCAGATGCACGCTTAATAATGACGGGAATCGCAGTTCCTAGTCCCCCAGATACAGCCTCATTGCGACGCTGCATTGCAGCAGTTGAAAGTGGCCCTGGAATCTCAGTGGCCAAGTGGCGTGATTGTGGGAGTTTTTCAGTCATGGCATAAGTCTAAACCCTTACAAATAGTGCGCCAGCCCAACACCAACTCATCGCCCAGTAGACTCCTCTCCATGAGTGACCTACGTGACAGTGCACCTCTCCTTGATGCATACCTCTCTTACTTTGAGAGCGCCCGCACTCCCTTCACAATCCCAGGACATAAGCAGAAGGCCTCACGACTTGATGCCGGCCTCGGAGCTGTTGTCGATAGCGATACACCTCTCTATGGCGGCCTCGATGAAATTAAGTTAACCAACCAGACACTTAAGAAAGCAGAGAAGTTAGCCGCTGATTTATGGGGCGCAGACTATGCACGTTTTTCAACTGGTGGATCGACCCATGCCAACCAGGCGATTGTTCTCGCACTGGGTGCTCCCGGTGAGAAAGTTGCCGTTTCGCGCACTGCTCACCGTTCGATCTTAAGTGCGCTCGTGCTCGCAGGTTTAGAGCCGGTCTGGATGTCACCTGATATCGATGAAGCAACCGGAGTTCCGATCGGAATTGGAATAGCGCAACTTGAGCAGGCGCTCCTTGAAGATCCCATCGCAGTCCTCTTAACCGAACCTGGATATCTGGGAACAATCTCCGACCTTCCAGTTTTAATTGCAGCAGCTCATAAGAAATCTGTCCCGGTTATTCTCGATGCAGCATGGGGAGGCCACTTTGGATTCCATCCAGATCTTCCTCGCCACGCCCTCCAACTTGGAGCCGATGCCCTCATTACCAGCGTGCATAAGGCCCTTCCTGGTTACAGCGCCTCTGCACTCTTGTTGGCGCAAGGTAAATACCTCAACCTTGATCGTATTGAACAGAGCTTTGAAACTACACACACCACCTCTCCTGCCGGAGCTCCACTTGCATCAATCGATGGCGTGCGCGCTTTACTTCAGAGCCGCGGTGAAGAACTCAACTCCGGACTCCTTGCCAATGTTGCACAGTTTAAGGAGACGGTGCAGGCAGAGTTTGCACTTCCGATCTTTCTCTATCCCAGTGACTTTCCAGCCAGACGCTTTGATCCATCAAAGATAGTTTTGCGAGTTCAGCAGCTGGGAGCATCGGGCGTGGAGATCGAACGAGATCTACAAGCGGCAGGTATTCGCGTTGAGATGGCAGATCGAGACACCATCGTCTTCCTCGCAACGCTTGCTGATTCTGCAAGCGACTTTGAAAAACTGGCCGATACATTAATCCCTATTCTTAAGAAGCGCCAAGAGCAACGACGCGCCAGCGCCACAGCTTTAAGCTGGTCGGTTGTGCCTACTCGTGGAATCTCCATGCGCGATGCCTACTTCGCAAAGACAGAGATGGTCTCAGCGCAAGATGCACAGGGGCGCATCTCGGCAGATCTCATTGCACCCTACCCACCAGGAGTTGCAGTTGTTGCACCTGGTGAAGTTCTTACTGAACAGATTTTGGAAGGACTAAAGGCTTCTAAGGATGCTGGGGTTCGCATTGCATATGCAACCGATCCAACGCTCTTGCAATATCGGGTAGTCGTTAAAGGCTAATCAAATTTTGTAATTGCATACGAGTAATAATCGTGTGGCAGACCATCTTCGATAAAGAGCGCTTTTAAAACACCTTCAAATCTCCAGCCTGCCTTTTCAAAGGCTCTGCGCATCGCTGTATTACCCTCTTCAGTGGAGCCCTCAATGCGATGGGCGCCATTGCTAAATGCATAATGGGCGGCAGCGATGAGCGCTGCACTACCCAATCCTTTTCCACGTAATTCCGGAGCTATCTCTAAACCAAGCTCGAGCGCACCATCAGGCCTTGTCATATCGCATCGACGTAGTTGGAGATCTCCGATGACCTCGCCATCTAAGTCGATTGCAAAGTGGAGATAGTGATCATCCCAATCGCCGGATTTATCAAATCTCTTGCGGAAACGATCGCGCCACTCTTGGTTATCTATTCCACGAATCTCACAAATACGTTCAAACTCATCATCGCGATAAGCTCTTAAGCTCACGGTCATGGCGTGCGATAAACCTTATGGTTTGCAGCTTGTGCCACTGGGCGAATGACCATGCTGTCGACATTGAAATGTTCAGGCAGAGCGACCGACCAACGAATTGATTCTGCAACATCGTCTGCAGTGAGTGGTGCGGCAACGCCTTCATAGACCTTTGCCGCCTTAGCGGTGTCACCAGCAAATCGATTGACTGCAAATTCATCTGTCTTGACCATACCTGGCGCAATTTCAGTAATGCGGATAGGAGTTCCATTGAGCTCAAGGCGAAGGGTGTGAGCAAGTGATGTCTCAGCAAATTTCGCTGCGACATAACTTCCACCATTCTCATAGGCACGGTGACCTGCGGTCGAGGTGATAATGACGATGTGGCCCTTGCCGCGCTCAATCATCTGTGGCGTAATTGCCTGCGTGACTCGAAGAGTCCCAATGACGTTCACCTCATATGTCTTAGCCCAGAGTTCTGGATCGCCATCGAGTACGGTGGCAGCATCAAATGCGCCACCAGCACAATTGACAAGTACCTCTACCTGCTTATCTGCGCAGAAAGCTGCAAGGGCTGCAACATCTGATGCGCTGGTCAAATCCGCCGGAAATATTTCAACGCCGCTATTTTCTGCAGCGAGGGCCTCTAAACGATCTCCGCGGCGAGCTGTTGCAATTATGGAAAAGCCATCGCCGATGAGTGATTTAACTGTGGCTGCACCTATTCCGCTACTGGCACCAGTAACGAGGGCATATTTGAGTGATGGCATTTGCTAAGGATAACGATAAAGAGGCGACAAGAGGAATACAATTCCCGCATGAGCAATCAAATTGAAACTATCATCGAATACCAATTAGAGAATCGCGATAAGAAGACCGTCTTCTGGCGTGGCATCTTGGCCGTTCCCGTCGTCCTCTTTATCGCAGCCTTCACAGAGGTCGCGCACTGGGGCTGGACAAGTGGCTTCTTGGTAGTCCCAACGCTCTTAGCAATTGTCTTCACCGGCAAATACCCAAGTTATATTCTCAACTTTAATCATGCGCTTCTTGAGCTACAGACTCGCTTCAATGCATATGTCCTGCTTCTCACAGATGACTACCCATCGATTGAGCGCAACCCAAAAATTGCAGTGATTCTTCCCGATGTTGAAGGCGGCAAGAAGTTGGGTCGCATTCTGCAGATCTTTAAGTTGATCTTTGTTATTCCACTTGTCATCGTGGGCTTGATCTACACGGTAGGCGCCATGTTCGTCACATTTATTGCATGGATTAATACCTGGTCCACCGGTACCTATCCAAAGTGGGCTCTTGACTACATCCTCGGAATAATTTCGTTCTGGAATCGCATCTACGGTTACGCACTCCTTATGGTGACCGACGAATACCCACGCTTTACCCTCTAATTCAACGCTGACATATGCGCGCCGGGTGTCCTAGACTCCCGGCATGCATGAGTTCACACCAGAGATCGAGAAGGTTGCTCAAGAAATTCTTGAGTACTCGCTGACTCGCCTAAAAGATAACCCTCCCCTTGATGGACCAAAGTCTGAAGCTGAGCTCTTCTCTCTTGTGGGCAACACCATTACAGAGGCTGGTTTAGGCGGAAGCGAGACTCTCCAGCTCTTTACCCAGACTCTTGCACCTGCCTGCATCTCAACAGATCACCCTCGCTATCTCGCATTCATCCCATCTGCTCCATCAGAGCTTGCAAACCTCTTTGATCTTGTCGTAGGTGCATCTGCGCTCTATGGCGGATCTTGGCTTGAAGGAGCTGGCGCTGTCTTTGCTGAGAATCAAACTCTTCGATGGCTTGCAGATCTTGCAGGACTTCCAGAGAGCGCCGGTGGCGTATTTGTTCAGGGCGGCACAATTGGAAATCTCTCTGCACTTGTTGCAGCTCGTAAGGAGGCCCGCCGACTACACCCTGAGGTAAAGCGCTGGGCAGTTGCATGTTCTTCTGAGGCTCACTCATCAATTCAATCTGCAACAGAGGTAATGGATGTAGATCTCATTAAGGTTCCAGTGCAACTAGATGGAGTCATGCGCGGAGCTGATGTGAAGAAGGCGATTGATTTATATCGAACAGAAAATCCAGATCGCGATATCTGCGCCATCGTGGCAACAGCAGGCACCACCAACCTCGGAATTATCGATGAATTACCAACGGTCGGTGAGGTCGCCAATAACCATAAGATCTGGTTCCACGTTGATGGAGCCTATGGCCTTGCAGGTCTTGCCCATGAAGAGACTCGAAAACTCTTTGCTGGTGTGGAGAAGGCTGATTCATTTATCGTCGATCCTCATAAGTGGCTCTTTGCACCATACGATGTCTGCGCACTTATCTATCGCAAATCAGAAATTGGCCGCGAGGCACATACTCAACATGCAGGTTATTTAGATGCGCTTACTGAATCAGATGAATTCAACCCATCTGACTATGCAATTCAGCTCACCCGCAGAACACGTGGCTTGCCTTTATGGTTCTCATTGGCAGCCCATGGCACTAAGGCATATAGCGACGCAGTTGCCAAGACAATGGAGACTGCACGCATGGCGGCAGATGCCGTGAAAGCACATCCCAACTTAGAGCTTTTACGTGAACCAAACCTCTCTATCGTCGCCTTCACCCGCAAGGGATGGACGATGGCAGATTACAAAGCCTGGTCAGATAAGTTACTTGAAGATCAGATCGGCTTTGTCACGCCATCGACAGATAAGGGCCTACCAATATTGCGCTTTGCCATCGTAAATCCGTGGACAAATGTCAGCGATATCGAAGCGATTCTTGCAACTCTTTAATTAGCGATCGAGCACATTTCGCGCAGGGTTATATGTTCCACCTGTGCGACGGAATGCAATACCGCTTAAAGCTTCAAGAACAACCCGGTTAGCCAGCATCGCAGTTACTTCAGCATGGTCAAATGCTGGAGCTACTTCAACAACATCAATACCGACAACAGGTAGCTCAATACAGATCCGGCGAACGGCCTCTAGAAGTTCACGAGATGTGAGTCCACCTGGCTCTGGAGTGCCTGTTCCTGGCGCCATTCCAGGATCTACAACATCGATATCGACAGAGAGGAATACACCTTCGGTCTCATCGGTTAGGATTGAGAATGACTCATCAAGGACAGCCTTAAGACCTCGGTTGTGAATCTCAGTCATCTCATAGGAGCGCATCTTCTGATCGCGCATCCACTTCAGCGTTGCATCTTCTGGCCAATATCCACGAAGGCCCACCTGCAAGAAGCGATCACCGCGTACGGTGCCAGATTCAATCAAGCGACGCATTGGTGTTCCGTGCCCAACGAGTGAACCGTTCTGCACATCACCAGTATCGGCATGTGCATCAAAGTGAATCATTGAAACTTTTCCTTGACCAAGGTGGTCTGCAATGCCTGCAACATCTGCCGATGTCACAGAGTGATCTCCACCCAGAACCAGAGCGATGGCACCAGAGCGCGCGATCTTCTCTGTTGCCTCTCTCAAGATTGCTAAACACTTTGCTAAATCATCAGAAGGCATCATTAAGTCGCCAGCATCGAGAACCTTAAGATCTTTAAGTCCATCGACTCGAAGTGACATATGTGG
This sequence comes from Candidatus Planktophila sp., assembly GCA_030832135.1. Taxonomy (GTDB): domain Bacteria; phylum Actinomycetota; class Actinomycetes; order Nanopelagicales; family Nanopelagicaceae; genus Planktophila. Next base: position 12,473 of record JAURJS010000062.1, on the reverse strand, counting down.
TCGCTCGCCATCATGAGGCAGATAATCGGTTCCACGAATTGCCTGTGGGCCAAATTTGGCACCAGAGCGATATGAGGTGCCGGCATCGATAGGAGCACCAACAATCACCACATCTGCGCCTGCAAAGCTTGCTGGATCATCGAGATCACAGCGTGGGACGCCAAGGAAGGTGAAGTCAGGTCCATACATATTGCCGATGTTTACCATGGGCTTAAGCATAGTTTTGGTGGGGTGAGAGTCAAAGCCTTATCCTTAATGCAAGAAGAGTCGCCTGGATCACCGCGTTATTACGCAAGTAATACCGAGGAAAGTCCGGACTTCATAGAGCAAGGTGGTGGGTAACGCCCACCCGGAGCAATCCGCGGGATAGTGCAACAGAAAGCAAACCGCCTCTTATTGGTTCGCCGATAAGCGGTAAGGGTGAAACGGCGGTGTAAGAGACCACCAGTGATTGCAGCAATGCAGTTAGCTATGTAAACCCCACCTGAAGCAAGACCAAGAAGATAGTGTGCTGCTCGCACTCAAGCTATCGGGTAGGTCGCTCGAATCTGTGAGTAATTACAGATCTAGATGGATGGTGATCACAGTCAGTAATGACATTGACAGGATCCGGCTTATAGGGCGACTCTTCTATTTCACGACACCGGACGCGCGCTCAAATGAGGCTTAAGTCTGAACGATTTTCAGTAAATTCACATGTGCCACGAAGCAATCCCGAGGTGCCTTCGCCTTGCCGTACTGATATCTTTCCAGAATGAAATTGGCCTTGAAGACTAATCGAAGATTGGGTGTCTTTCTTTCCCTCTTCATTTTGGTTTTCTCTTCTGGTGTAATCATCGCTCACCAGTGCCACACTTCTTCTGAAAATCCCACGACAATTGTCGCGGATCATCATGGACATACAGGCGATGCAACAACCGCAGCCCAGATGAATACCTCAGAAGAAAAATCTAATTCTTGGAGGAACATAGGCGGTGGCTGCGTTGCCATCGCCTTGGTATTACTTCTTGTGATGAGGAAGTATCTGCTTGCTTCCGTTTGGTCGAAACTTTGGAACTTCCGAAGAAATCTATTTTTCAAAGTTAAAATAAGAGACTTTTTGATTGATAGAAGATTTGCGCTCTCTCTTCCACAATTAGGCATCATTCGCATCTAATCCCGCTCGATTTAGCAAATTCTGCCTAAATTTCGAGAAAAGGATTACCTGTGTTTAAAAAAGCATCGTCGCCTTTTGCGATGAAACGTCTTTTTAGTGTCTTAATGTGCCTACCGCTTCTCCTCACAGCGGTGCCGACATGGGCGGCGCCGACGGTCGCTGCTGCCCAAAAAGAGGTCGAACGCCTTCGCTTGGAGGCGGCAGCAATTTATGAATCTGCCAATGAAGCAACTATCAAGATTGCAGTTCTTGAGCGAGAAACGCGCTCCTTAAGAGAGCAAGAAGGTGCGATCCGTGGCGAACTCGATACCGCAAACAAAGTACTGGGCAGGATTGCAATCCAAAACTTTCAAGGCTCTGGTTTCGGATCAGGCTTAGAATTACTTCTTAGTGCCGACCCTACAAAGTACCTCTCTGATGCGGCCCTTTTAGACGTGATTGGCTCGAGATACTCGCGTGAAATCAAGAAATATGCAGTGGCGAAGCAGAAGGTTCAAAATTCTCAATTAGTGATCGCCGATCGAGTCAAGTTACTCAAGGCGGAGAAAATTAAGTTAAATAGACAGGTTACTGCCGCTAAGTCGGCCCTCGACAAGGCAACTAAAATTCTCAATTCCCTGAAGAAAGAGGATCGGGAGAGACTTCTTCGGGAAGAAGCCCAACGGGAAAATAAGATTCTTTCTGACTCTCAAAAATTCGCATCCTCTTATACAGGTGACAATTCCCGAGGATCCATTGCGCTGAAGTTTGCGCTGAAGCAGGTCGGAGATATTTATGTTTGGGCGGCAGCAGGCCCGACTCGGTGGGATTGTTCTGGCCTCACAATGCGCGCATATCAATCTGCCGGCGTCTCTCTCCCCCATTCGTCTCGTATCCAAGTCCGTTATGGAAAAGCTGTGAACTACTCAAGTTTGAAGCCTGGCGATCTCCTCTTCTTTGGAAAACCAATTAGTCATGTCTCAATATATCTGGGTGGCGGTCGAATGGTTCAAGCTCCAAGACCTGGTAAAAAAGTAGAAGTAGTGCCACTAACCCGCATGTTCGGAAGTAAGCCGTTCGTAGGAGCCCGCAGATTATGATTAAAAATAGCCGCAACCGCGCGTTGACCCTGTTAATCGCAATCACATTTCTGGGCTCTGGAACAAGCCAGGCAATAGCGACGAAACATAAACCTACCGTTGCAGAGATTGAAGCTGCCAAAAAGATTGAAAATGCCCAAAAGGTAAAAGCTGCCGCTGCAGCAAAGAAACTTGCCGCCGCGAGGGGCAGTCTGAAAAAACTTGCAGCGCTTGCAGCTGAAATTAATCGCAAGTATCTATCGGCAGTGGGCGAGCTCAGAGTTGCAACGGCAGAATTAGATTCGGCTCGAAAATCACTAGTTTCCGCCGAAGCCGAAGTAGCTCAATCGCACCGCGATATTGGAAAACTAGCCGTAGCAGCCTATGCATCCGGTAGCAGCCTGGGAGGTTTAGAAACTTTTCTCAGTGCAAATGGACCTCAAGATATTATGGATACTCTTTCATTGCTTGAAAATTTGGGAAGCAAAAATAAAGTGGCTCTTCTTCGCTTTAAAGAGGCAGAAGCGACTGCACGCAGAGCGAGACTGATAGCTGAAGTTGCACGCGAGAAACAAGTTGTAGTTACCGCAAAGGTAGCTGAAGCTAAAAAGGAGGCAGACTCAGTTCGCGATGCTCAGCAATTAGAGGTCGATAAGCTTCAAGCTGTCCAAGATAAATTGCAAAGGGAATTAGCCTCAGCTCGTAAGATCCGGCTAACCCTTGAGCAGCGACGTCAATTAGCGCTCTTGGAAGAAACCAGATCCAACGAAGCAAGCAAAGTGCCCAACCAATCGAAAGTCTGGAAAGGCGGCGGGCCTAATGGCGCCTCAAGTTCAAGAACTACTGTTGAACAACGCTTGAAAGCGGTCGAATTTGCGAAAAGGCAGGTGCTTGCAAAGAAGCCTTATGTATGGGGAAGCGAAGGGCCAAATTCTTTCGACTGCTCTGGCTTGGTTTATGCAGCATATAAATATGCTGGGCTTGGATGGCCAAATTGGGATCGACTTAACTCTGGTCTTTTTTATACCTACACGAAGCAAATCCCGATTTCGGAGATGCAACCTGGTGACTTGATCTTTTACTCATATAAAGGCACTCAGAGCACAATCCACCATATGAGTATTTACGCTGGCGACGGCATGATGTGGGAAGCAAGATCTACCAAGACCGGACTTAAATACTCAAACATATACAGCGTTCCGGGAATGATGCCATTCGCCGGCCGGGTTTAATCAGAAAAGGTGCACAATGACATTAATCAAAAAATCTTTCAGAATCCGGGTGCTGATAGTCTCAACCACTCTCTTGCTTGGTTCCATTCAGACCGCAAGCCCGGCAACCTATGACGCAGTTTCACATATCCATCACCTAAAGGTTGTCGGCGACAAGATCGTGGTAGCAACCCATGAGGGGCTCTATCAAATAGTTGCTAAGAATAAAATGACGCTCATCGGAAAAGAAAAAATCGATGTTATGGGACTTGCCTCGTTAGGTAACACTCTATATGCGAGCGGGCATCCCGCAATGGATTCTAAAATGCCAAATCCTATTGGGCTGATTAAATCCAGTGATGGCGGCGCTAGTTGGGCAGCAGTTTCCTTAGTCGGAAAGGTGGATTTCCACTCGCTCGAAGGGGCGAGAACCGAGCTTTATGGGGTCGACTCACAGAGCGGGAAGTTGATGTATTCCCAGGATTCTGGGAAAGATTGGAAATCTCTTGGAATTAACTCTTTTGAGGATATTGCGGTGTCGCCAAATGATGCGGGAGTGGCAATTGCTATTAAAGGTAAAGGTTTGATACTCACTAAAAATGCGTTTGGTAAGTCTTCAAAGGTGCGAACTTCGTTCACTCCCACACAGATTGAGTGGAGCAAATCTGGATTGTTCGCATTGAGTGCAAGCACCCTTTTCAAATCGACAAATGAAGGCAAAAGTTGGTCAAAACTAAGCACATTCAAAGGATCCGCAGAACTTCTAAGCGCAAGTGATGAGATGATTATCGTGACCGTAGGCAGAGAGATATACACATCACAAGGCTCCGAAATCTTGTTCAAGCAGCTCTTATAGATAGCTAATTCACTACATTTCCAACGGAAAGAAGGAATCTAATGCAAATCAACATAAATAAGAAGTCTGGTGCCTTAATAGTGATTGCCACTCTTCTTGTAGCGGGAATTCTTGGGTATTCATTTAATAGAGAGGGCGATGATAGTTTCCCGGGAATGCATGGTAATCATTCCACGAGCATGGATGACTCTTCTGCTACGAGCTCGACTAAATACACAGGTGCGGATGTCATGTTTTTACAGATGATGATTCCCCACCACCAGCAAGCTATCGATATCTCAAATATTGCCTTGAAAACATCACAGGATTCCGAGCTCTTAGCGCTTGCGCGAACCATTATCAAGGCGCAGACAAGAGAGATTGTCCAGATGAAGTCATGGCTCGATAACGCGGGGGCGAGTGCTGAAACGGGCCATTCAATGGGGATGGGTGGAATGCTCGATGATGCAGAACTCTCTGCTTTAGCCGCTGCAGGCGGAAAGTCTTTCGATAAACTTTGGCTTGAAGGCATGATTGAACACCACGATGGTGCAATCCATATGACGCAGATGATTGAAGATGCACAAAATAAGGAGATAAAGGAATTCGGGATGGCTATAGTTGAAGATCAATCACTCCAGATTGAACAAATGAAGGCACTGCTCACGCGCCTACCTTGAAACTTTATCTTCAGCATCCGCTCCTAATTAAATTACTCCTTTGGGGCAATACTGAGGCGAAGTGCTTTTTGCGCTTGAACTTACACATTAGAACCCCATCTCCGGCTTATAGGGCGACACTTCTTTTATAGTTATCAAGTGAAGTCGAACTCGATCAAGGGTCTTAAAACAGGTTTGGGAATCCGAGGAATAATCGGTGCGGTAATTCTTGGATCTATCTGCCTCTTCAAGCCAATATTTAGTGAATCCATCAGCCTTCTATGGGCAAAGTTACTGTTGATTCTTGCCGCCTTAGTTTATGTAATTTTCTCTCTTCTCTGGGATAAAAAGTTCATCTCGCTTACAACGCTCCAATTCTTAGCTGCTGTAGTTTTGTTAGGAGCAACGCTTCAAACGGGAAACATCCACTTCGTTGCCTTTGGACTATTTGGCCACGCGATTTGGGATCTTTGGCATTTAGCAACACAGAAGAGATACGTTCCTTGGTGGTACGCGGGTGCTTGCGTCTACGTAGATCTTGCAGCAGTTGCACTTATTGTGATTACAGCATAATTCGACTCTGACAGGACGATTCTTTTCCGATTTGCTAAAATCTACACATGGCATGGTTAGCGGTCATCAGTGCAGGGCTTCTTGAAGTGGGCTTTGCCACGATGCTTAAGCTCTCAAATAACTTTACAAAAATCTGGCCAAGCATCGGATTCTTGATCTTTGCATCAGGAAGCTTCTCATTACTTGCTTGGTCACTCAAGGTTCTACCCATTGGAACCGCTTATGCCGTTTGGACGGGAATTGGCGCTGCTGGAACGGCCATCCTGGGAATGATTGTCTTCAAGGATCCAGTTTCAATTGCACGCATTACAGCTATTGCCTTCATCATCGCTGGAGTCATTCTCTTAAACTTTTCAAGTTCTAGCCACTAGGGTTTACTGGGCTGCTTGGCGGCTAATGCAGCCCAAGAAATTGAACTAAAGGGATGATTTTAAACTACTTGATTGATTAAAGGTCTGATTTCAATATCGAGAGAGGGATTAGACCAATTACATTTCTTTAATTACGCCCACCCGTCCCCTCGGTGATGCATCAACAGAAAATTTGCCCGTCCTGCTTAAACTACGGCAATTCAAATCTGAAGCTTACAGGGCTTGAGATTTTTGCGGAGTATCCAAGGCTCTCAGCCTTAACTGCAGTCACTACACACGTTCTTGCAGTAGCGGTATCAATAGCTGAGAGTCGATTGCCTGAGATTAAACATCCTTCACTAGTTGTGGAATAAGTAACCGCACCGCTTCCAGAGCCACCCCAAGTCAGCAAAGTAGTTGATGAAGGTAGTTTTGTTGTGAGCGTGTTATTCGAAATTGAGAAAAAGCTTTGAGTGAAGATCTTGGTTTTGAAACTAACTGGCTTGGATACAACATCGTTGTAACCAATACTTCCAGCCTTAGTTGCAGTCACGGAACAGGTGGTGTCTGCCGTGGCTACGAGATAAGACTTTGAGGTAATTGAGCAGTTCGCTCCTGTTACTGCATATGAGACGGCCCCATTTCCAGTTCCGCCCGTAATGCCAAGCCAAACTCCGCAAGATGGACTACAGAATCCGAGATTTGAATCGGGAGTTACATAAATAGCAGCCTGGTTATCGAGTCTAAAATTAACATAGACGGTTGGGGACTGCGCAGGTTTGAATCCGATACTTCCCGCTTTGGTTGCGATGACTTCGCAAGTAGTCGCTTGGGTTGCTGTGATTGCGATCGATCCCTGTGATGTTTGAACGTTGGGGGAAAGAATACAATTCGCTCCTGAAAAGTTGAAAGTGACCGCCCCGGTCCCCGATCCCCCGGAAGTACTCCCAAAGTATGTTTCACCAGCTCTGTAGCTTATTTGTGTCCTATCAATCTGAAATGGTTGCTGGTCCGCTAAGGGCACTCCTTGGAATGTGACACTTATGGGCTGTGACGTGATTGCACTGTAGCCACTCCCAGATGCCTTTGTGCCCGTCACGTTGCAGGTAGTTGGAGCTGTAGCTGTGACATTACTACCGCTAATTAAGCAGTGGGCCCCTGTAACGGCGAAAGAGATTGCACCAGTTCCAGATCCACCTATCGCGGAAATGGCTACCAAGCTTCCCTCCGGGGCGGTGGAGGCGCTAGAGATAGAGAATGGTTGTTGGTTATAGAAAGCGAAAGGAAAACCGACTGGTGCCGATTTTTGAGGGTTGTAACCCATCGTTATATTCGTTGCGGTTACGATGCAATTTACAGCACTTGTCGAAGTGACATAGTGAACAGATGAAATTACTCCCCCACTGGTAACTTTCTCGGAGCGAATAGAGCAACCCGCCCCCTCTACTTCGTAAGTTACGGTTCCTTTAATGCTACTTGTGGCTGATAGTTTAAAACTATCCCCAACCTTAAGTACTGTTGAGGGAATACTAGAAATAGTCAATGGGGGCTGATTCACAGTTCCAAAGGTAAAAGTGACTGGCTCTGATTGAGCGACTGGAAAACCGGGTGATGCATCTTTTTGCACGGTAACTGTGCAAGTACCTGCAATAGTGGATCTTATATAGAGCTTGCTTGGTCCATTAGTGAGCCCATTTTCATCCCACACTACACAATTTGCTGTTCCATCTGAGTTGTATCTAACTCGCCCGCTACCAGAACCACCTGAGTGGCTCAAATAAATCGTCTGACCGACAAGACCATTTGGTGGCGTATGACCAAGTATCAAAGGCTGAGCAATAAATTCGAAAATAACGGTTTGCGAAACTGCACTTCCACCACCATTGCTTGATGCTTTGGATGCAGTAACAGAACAGATAGTGACTGCATTAGCAGCCAATAGAGCTCCGCTGACAGTGCAATTAGCACCCGTTGCCGAGAACGAAACAGCGCCATTTCCTGCGCCACCAGTGGTCGTGAGCGTTACAGATGTATTGACAATATTCCTGAGCTTTGTGTTTGAGATTGAAAGTGGTTGTGGAGTTGAAGGACTGCCTTGACCTGGTGCTGGTGTAACAGTTGATGGTGCTGGAGTAGGAGTCCCTAAAACTGTTGGTATTGCAGAGGGTGACGCAGCAGGTGCTGGTGTAATAGTTGAAGGACGTGTTGGTGTCGCAATGGGTTTCGGCGTAGCTATGGGAGCAACTGCCGGACCACGCGTTTGCGTCGCAGAAGGCGTCGGTGAGATAGACGGCTTGTTAACTGCAATCGAGGATGGGGTTACTAGTGGCGTTGCTGGTGAAGTCGCAGGAGCCTTCTTAATCAATGAGGTGAAAGTTGCGCTATTCATATCAAATAAACCGGTTAGCCAGAATCTCCATCTCAGCGTTGCTCCTGAAGGAAGATCAATAGCCACCCATGGCTGAACCGGATGTGCGGCATCGCAATTGGACGAATCTTCCCATCCCATTGCACCAGCTAAGCGCTTCCACACACCGTTTTCTGATATCTGGAGTTCAGCGTTGATTCCACGACTGTGACAATTACCGCGATCTACATAGTAAGTGTTGTTCAGAATTGCTGCGGCGCGAATTGTTGAAAGATTAGTAATCGAAGGAGTTGGCGAAGGAGTTGGCGAAGGCTTAACACCTGATTCGGCAACCTTCACACCTTTGCCCCATACAAGTTTGGAGCCGGATTTAACACAGGTGTATCTCATGCCGGAGACTACGGTGGTTGAGTTGAGCTTGGTACAGGTTGTGCCAGTCTTAGTCGCAGCGCTAGCTGGTGTACTGATTTGCGCCAGCAAAAGGGAGGTACAAATCAAGATAAGCAACCGATGCTTCATATCATAATTCTAAACAAGTCAGCGCAGACCTTAAACATGAAAGCTGTCTAGTAATGGTCAAACTTTAGGAGCTGCCACTGGCTCTCATTTGCTCACAAATTCCCCCATGAGTGGACCTTTGATCATTTTGGTAAAACTAGGTTGTGACTAGTCACCCTTCTGTGACGCAAAAATAGCTACGGCGCAACCCAGGCAAATCGCGATAACGATAAAGATATCCATTTAGTGACCGCCAATCATTTAACTAGGTTGGACGCCGAGGTTATCCACGGAAGCACAAACTTCAATACGACTCCGAGTCCTACTGTTGCAACAAGTGCACCGGATGAGCCAAAGATTTGATACTGAGCTTCTGGGTCAACAATCACCTTTGAGGTAATAAACCACGCTAATGACCAGGCTATGGCTGTGCTGATTGACCACACAAGGGCGAACTTCACATCGCGGGATTGAGAGAGAGCTTGAGCGATTCCAACAAGTAGGCCGGCAATTAGACCCGAACCAGTGAGCGATGCGGAATCAAACTTGAATGAAAATGCGAAGGAGTTAATGACTGCCGCGATAACAGTTGCTATCGCAGTTGCGGTGATCCAAGATGTGGTTATCCCGTATTTCTTGAGCGCTAAGAATTGAATCAGGCCTACTGTGATGCCAACTATCAAGCCTCCCCCAACAGATTTACCTAGGCTGCTAGCTCCACCCAAAGCGATCTTTGCAATCGCGCCACCTATAGGGAAAGCCAGCAATGTTGGTACCCAGCGAATGAATAGTTCAGTCATTTTCATGAGAAAACTATAAATGACCTTTCGCTTTATTCAATGAACCTCTCGTCTTAGAAGAACTCTTCAGTTAGACTTTCTCCATGAAATCAATGTCATGCAAAGAGCTTGGCGGTGCGTGCGAGCAAGTATTTTCTGGTGAATCCTTTGATCAATTGGCCGCTCAAAGTCAACAACATGGAAGAGAAATGTTTGGCGCAAACGATGCTCCACACATGGCGGCTATGAGCGCAATGATGGAGATGATGAAGAGCGGCGAGATGGATTCTTGGATGGCGTCACGTAGGGCAGAATTCGAAGCACTTTGAGCCATAAAATATTTGAAATGCCTGTGGCAGATGTCTACGTTCATTATCTCAATAAGGTAGAGCGTAAAGATCGAACCGAGGCAGAGTTAATCAAAGTAATCACATGGCTTACTGGTTTTGACTCGAAGACTTTAAAGAGTCACCTACGGAAGCAAACAACATTCAAGGAATTTTTCAAAGCAGCCAAAATCAACCCCCATGCAAAGTTAATTACTGGCTCCATATGCGGAGTCAATATTGTCGAAATAGAAGATCCATTAATGAAAAAGATTCGCTATATGGATAAATTGGTCGATGAACTTGCGAAGGGCCGCCCGGTGGAGAAGATTCTTCGATCTTGACTATAGGGCTAGATTCATTACTGCAATACGATGCGACTATGTCTAAGTCGCTCCTCATTCTCATATCAGGTCCATATATGTCGGGGACAAATGGCGATGAGGATGCGATCGCCAAGAATCTCAAGACGATGGAAGATTATGCGCTTCCGATTTTTCAAAAAGGTCACATTGCAGTCGTAGGAGAGTGGCTTGCTTGGCCCGTTATTCGACAAGCTGGTGGAGATTCACATTCATCAGAGCAATTCGCTGAATATCAATACCCGGTCGCTCACAGACTCTTAGAAAAGTGTGATGCGGTACTACGCATTCCTGGCGAATCACGAGGAGCAGATCTTGAAATGGGTAAAGCTAAGGAAATGGGAAAGAATATTTTCTATAGCCTTGAAGAGATTCCAGTTTTAACCCCAGATTTGTAGAAAAACTTCTTTATTTCCCATATGAGTGGATTTAAGATTTTCCCATGGCTGAGAAAAAAGTAACGGGTCCAGCTACCTACTTTCCCTCAATAGAGAAGAAATATGGAAAGCCGATTGAGCATTGGATGAAGGAGCTCAAGAAGGTCTCAAAGTTAGCCCACATGGAACAAGTAGCGCACCTCAAAGAGAACTTTGAGATGGGTCATGGGCACGCCAATGCAATCGTTGCGGTCATTCGTCAGAAGAACGGTCTCTAGTCGCCTTCCTCGTTTCGCCACCTATATGGAAGACTCGCTCCATGACAAAAGTTCTTCTCACCGGTGCAAGTGGATATATCGGCAAGCACATCGCCTTACAGCTTCTCAATCAGGGATATGAGGTGCGGGCCTCTGTTCGAAACCTTGGTAAATCACAAGAGGTGCGCGATGCTGTAACTCCTCACCTTCTCGACTCTTCTCAATTAGATGCTCGTCTGACATTCGTTGAACTCGATCTTGAGAAGGACGGCGGATGGGGAGAAGCACTTAAGGGCATTGATGTGTTGATGCACACCGCTTCCCCATTTCCGATTGCATCTCCTAAAGATGAGAATGAATTGATTCGCCCAGCGGTTGATGGAACATTGCGCGCACTCCGAGCTGCAAAGAGCGCTGGCGTGAAGCGCGTAATCCTTACCTCTTCTATGGCCGCTGTTTACGGGTGCGATCTTCCAGCCGGAAAGAACGAATTTGATGAGACCCTATGGACCGATGTGAACCATCCAGTCGGGCGCGTTGCATATACAAAGTCGAAGACTTTGGCAGAGCGTGCAGCGTGGGATTTTGTGGCCAAGGAAGCTCCTGAGATTGCTCTGACGACAATCAATCCTGTTTTGGTCCTCGGCGCTCCCCTAGATAAGAACTTCGGCTCATCCATCTCCATCGTTGAGCGCATCCTTAAGGGTAAAGATCCCATGCTTCCAGATTTGAGGTTTGCGATTGTCGATGTGCGAGATGTTGCTCAGATGCATGTAGCAGCTATTAAGAACAAGGCCACTGAGGGAGAGCGAATCCTTGTCTCCTCTGAAACCTACTCTTTTGTGCAGATTGCTAAATACCTCAAGAGCATCTACCCATCAAGTAAGGCGAAGACCGCTCAAGCCCCCGGATTTATCATGAAGGCGCTCTCCTTCTTTGATGGAGAGATTGCGGCAATCTTGCCTCTATTGGGAAAACCAATGTTGATCAGCAACGCTAAGGCGACCAAGCTTCTTGGAATCACATTTATCCCGGTGCAAGTTGCGTTGAGAGAATCTGCTGACTATCTCGTTAAGAATGGTTATGTAAAAGGCTAAATCAATGGCTCAATACATCATCTACTTCAATCAACAGTGGGTCGGCGATCATCCCGAAGAGTGGTTCATTCCGCGAGGACCATTATCGCGCACAGTTGTTGCCGAGATGGAGGCAGCTGGGGTAGTTGTATTTGCAGGTGGCCTCGAAGAAGAGATTGAAGCCGCTTTTGGTTTTGATGAGAGTGGTAATGAAGGTGGCCCTATTACAACTAACGGTGAATTCATCGGCGGTATGACAATTATAGATGTTGCAACCGATGAAGAAGCGAAGATGTGGGGAGCAAAGGTTGCTGTTGCCTGTGGCTGGCCTCAGGAAGTGCGTAAGTTCAAAGAATAAAGATTAAGAGCTTTGCACTCTTCTTTGATTAGCGTTGCAGTTGTAGGAATGTGTTTATCGAAGCGATGATGAAGATTCCAAGGGCTGCTCCGAATTCAGCGGGACCGTGCTTCATCTTCATATGTGAGAGAAGTGCTCCAGCAAAGTAGAGAACTAAGCCGACGGTAGCTGCGAGACCTAGGGCTGGTACCCAGATACCGGCGATGATTCCTAGACCACCTGCAATTTCA
>JAURJS010000061.1 GCA_030832135.1 Candidatus Planktophila sp. | reverse complement strand
TGCGAGCCAGGCGACGCCTTCAACATCGAGGTGGTTGGTAGGTTCATCTAGCAGAATTAGCTGAACATCATCGATAAGCAGTTTCGCTAGACCAACGCGACGCTTCTCTCCACCTGAGAGATTTCCAAAAGTTCTTTCAAAGAGGTGGTCATCAAAGCCACCAAAGAGCCCGGTAAAGATTTCGCGGATGCGCGCATCTCCCGCCCACTCATGTTTCTCACGATCACCTAGAACAACCTCGCCAACAGTGGCTGCCGGATCTGCATTATCAATCTGTGCGAGATAACCAATATTTGTCGCATTTGATTTTGTCACACGTCCAGCATCAGGCGCCTCTTCGCCAGTGATGATGCGCATCAATGTGCTCTTGCCGGCTCCATTTCGGCCAACAATTCCGATTCTCTCCCCCTCGGATATGCCGAGTGAGACCTTTATGAGAAGTGGGCGAATATCAAAGGCTTTAGAGACCTCTTCGATGTTTACAAGATTGCGCGCCACGGTAGGAGAGCGTACCTTTCCATCATGAAGGTTACTGACCGCGAATACGCACTCGAACTCGACAAGAATGACCCGTTAGCTCATTTCAAGGGCAAATTTGTCATCACCGATCCCGATCTCTGCTATTTGGATGGCAATTCACTAGGTCGTTTGCCCCACGAAACCGTTAAAGCTGTCAATGACTTCCTGACACACGAATGGGGCCGTGAAGTAGTCAACGGTTGGAGCCACTGGATTGATGAGGCGCAGCCTGCTGGTGACCTCCTTGGTCGCTCTGTCCTTGGCGCCGGACCAGGTCAGGTACTTGTCTGTGACACGACATCTGTGAACTTCTATCAGCTCTGTCTTGCAGCGATTAACTCTCGCCCCGGTCGCAAGACAATCATTACTGACGCTGCAAACTTCCCAACAGATCGTTATATCCTCGATGGAATTGCAAAGCAGCTCGGGCTCAACCTTGTAATCATCGACAATGAAGATCCAGCCGTTTCTGAGAATGAGCGAATCACCGTCGATACCCTCAAGCCCTACATGAACGAGGATGTAGCGCTGGTAACTATTGAAGTTATTCAATACCGCTCAGGTGCACGCAATGACATCAAGTCAATCACTGATTTTGTTCGATCATTTGGTGCATGGGTTGTGTGGGATGCAAGCCATGCAGCAGGTGCAATTGAAATGAACTTTGATGCCAATGGAGTCGACCTTGCAGTTGGTTGTACATATAAGTACGGCAACTCCGGCCCAGGTTCGCCTGCATGGTTGTATGTCAGTAAGCGCGTACAGAAAGAACTTCAAGTTCCTATCCAAGGTTGGTTTGGAAATGAAGATCAATTTGGAATGGGTCCTGAATATGTTAAAGCAGATGGAATTCGCGGATTCCAGATTGCAAGCCCATCCATTATCGGAATCCGTGGCGTACAAACTGCTTTCTCAATGATTGAAGAGGCTGGTATTGCAGCAATTGCTCATAAAGCAGCGGTTGGTACTCAGATGATGATTGATCTATACGATGCATGGCTAGCCGATCTCGGGTACACGCTACTTACTTCACGTGATCCAAATGAGCGTGGCGGCCACATCTCAATTGGTCATCCACAGGCAGCGCAGATATGTGTGGCGCTTCGTAAATTCGTTAACGTCATTCCTGATTACCGCACACCTAATGCAATTCGTTTAGCAATTGCACCACTTCCAACATCATATGTTGAGATTTGGGATGGCTTTGAGCGTCTGCGCGATCTCACTCTTACTCGTAAATATGAAGAAATTAAGGGATCGGATTCACGAGTCACATGAGCGATCAATACGATTCAGCACTGACATACACGTCTTACCTTCAGGTCGATGAGCTATTACAGCTTCAGAAGCCACTCTCAGAGGGACCTGAACACGATGAGATGCTCTTCATCATCATTCATCAAACGTATGAGCTCTGGTTTAAGCAATTGCTCCATGAGTTCGAGGCCGCTGCTAAAGCCCTTGAATCTGGTGACTCTCATTATGCCTTAGCTCTTCTAGGTCGCATCCGAACAATTATGAAGGTCTGTGTAACACAGGTAGATATCCTCGAAACGATGACACCTCTGCAATTCAATGCATTCCGAGGGTATCTCTCGTCTTCTAGTGGTTTTCAATCAGCGCAATTTAGAAAAGTTGAAGCAATCCTTGGCAGACGTGACAGCAAGATGGCAGGACACTTACCGCCAACCGTTCAAGAAGAAATTGCAGCTATTACTGAAAAGAATTCGATTTGGGATTCATTCTTGATCTACGTTGCCGGTCGTGGCTTCAATATTCCAGCTAATGTCCTTAACCGTTCAAAGAGCATCGCATATGAAAGTAACGTTGGCGTTCAGGATGCACTCTTAGAACTTCATCGCAACGATGCCGAAGCTGCGATGGTCTCGGAGCGTCTCTTAGATATTGATGAAGGTATCCAAGAGTGGCGCTATCGCCATGTAAAGATGGTTGAACGAACTATTGGCGCAAAGATGGGAACTGGCGGATCAAGTGGTGTGCAGTACCTAGCAAGCACGCTCTTCAACCCAGTCTTTAAAGATCTATGGGAGATCAGATCTCGCTTCTAGGCAGGTAAGCCCTTTACGACGATCGTTGATAGCGGCAAACGCTCGCGCGGTGCAAGTTCACGCTCAAGCAATGGACCAGCGAGCTTCTCTGGCAGATCTTGAGTTCCGACAGCGACGACGACCACCGGCACAAGTTCATCTCCAATTGCAACTGCGCTCTGAGCTTTCGCTTTATCAAAGCCAGTCATCTGGTGAACAATTAGATTGCGATCGTGAGCTTCGATAGTTAATTGAGCTACTGAAAGACCACAGTCATATTGATAATCAGTGTGCACTGATCCATCGCCCTTAACTGTTGTTGAAGCTACAAGAATGAGCACAGATGCATTCTTTGCCCACATCTGATTGAACTCACCCAATGATGAGAGGATCTGGCCAAATACTTCATCGCCGCGCTTTCCTACAAAGTAGCGCCAAGGCTGGCCGTTAAAGGCTGATGGAGCCCATCGAGCCGCCTCTAAAATCGCAATAAGATCGCTATCTGAAATCGTGACGTCGGCGTTAAATGAACGTGGACTGCGACGAGTTGCGATAATTTCATTGACTGGCGTTGATGTTTGAGCTCTCATAGTCGAGAAGTTTAACGGCAGATGTATATCTGCGCACTGTGGAATTTACTCGGAAGCCTTTTTGGTATTGATTACTTCGCGGAGCGTTCCGTAGGCTTTTTCGGCAATCTCTCGTCTGCGAGCAATGTATTCATCAGATGCTCCAGCAATTAAATGTTCGAATCGCGCCTCACCTTTAATGAGTGGATGAAGCTCTTGCGCAGTTGTCTGCGAGCCCCAAATAGGTGCTTCGCTCTTAACTTCATTAACTTTGAGATAAGGGTGCAGCGTCCGATAAATATGGCCCAACTTTCGTAGACCAATCCATGCGATATGGCGCTTTCCGCGGTTGATATGGTCCTGCAATTTGAGGCGATTATATGTAAACCAAGATGGGCGCTTTGGCTCTTCGCGCGTTGCAAGATCAAAGAGAATCTTTGCAATCTCTGCGCCACCAGTTGTTGCTGGTAGCTCTTTACACTTACTTGCAAGTCTTGCACGTACCTCTGGATCTTGTAACTTCTTTACTGCAGCGGTGATGTCGTGAAGGTCTGCTTGATTTCCCCGAATCGCATATCCGAAATCATGGCCCCATTGTGCTCGCGCTTCCTGATCATCTGTGCCGCGAATATTTGAGATAAAGACTGTTGGTAGGCAGGCAGGTAGATTCTCATGAAAGCCGTTGTAGCCTGTTGCAGAGACTCCTGCATCAAATGCATGAAGCACGCGAGCAAGTGGAAAATGTCGGACAACACGAATATCAAGCCCATCAGGTGCGAGGGATTTTCCATTGACATCGATTGGCTGCTTCGTCAAAATCACCTGTAAATCTTTCCAACCGAGGAGGCCAGAAAGTGCTGCTGTTAGCTTCTCGTTGACATCGCTATCTCCGGTGCCGAGTTGTACCAATACGGCGGGGCGATTGAGATCTAAACCTAGAACTTTCCGTGCTTCTTCGCGTGAAAGTGCTTCATCCTCACGAAAGAGTGAGACTGGAGAGGTAAGCGTTGCATCGTTACGTGAAGCTGTTGGACCGAAGT
>JAURJS010000001.1 GCA_030832135.1 Candidatus Planktophila sp. | reverse complement strand
GTCTATCGCTGGGTGCTTCAAACGAACTTTAAGAATGCAGAGGCGATTGGTTATCTCGCAGATCGCTTGGCTCAACTTGGTGTTGAGAAGGCGCTCTTCAAGGCCGGCGCAGTTGCAGGATCTGAAGTTCGTATCGGTTCAGGTATCAATGAGGTTGTCTTCGATTGGGAGCCAACTATTGAAGCTGGCGCAGAACAACTTGCAGGATTCTTACATCGCCGTGGTGAAGATTCACGTCTTGAGAACACATGGAATGCTCCAGAGCGCGTTGAAGATGTCCTCACCGAAGAAGAGATTGCAGAGCAGTGGGAGTACAAGGTTTTAGATCCCCACACACCTCAGATTGTTGAAGTAATTGAAGTGAGCGACAATGAGAAGGAAGAGAGCGAGGCTTAAGTCATGAACCGTCAGGCAGTTACCGAAGCCAAGCGCATCGTCCTTAAGGTCGGTTCATCTTCGCTGACAGGTTCAGCCGGTTCAGCACTTGATGCAACAGCTGTTGGCACAATAGTTGACCTCGCCGCCTCTTTGCGCGCTCGAGGAGCTGAAGTTCTTATCGTCTCATCAGGTGCAATTGCGGCAGGGCTAGCTCCACTCAAGCTCACCTCACGCCCAAAAGATCTCCCTACTCAACAGGCGGCGGCATCTGTCGGCCAAGGTCTTCTGATTGCAAAGTACAACGAGCTCTTCTCAGCTCACTCAATCGTCTCTTCACAGGTTTTGCTGACTACAGAAGATGTAGTTCGTCGATCACATTACAACACTGCACAACAAACGCTCTCACGTCTGCTTGCGCTCGGTGTTACCCCAATCATCAATGAGAACGATTCTGTTGGCACAGCTGAGATTCGCTTTGGAGATAACGACCGTCTTGCGGCACTTGTTGCATTGTTGGTTCAAGCAGATCTTTTAGTTCTCATCTCCGATGTTGATGCGCTCTATGACGCACATCCATCACAAGAAGGCGCTAAGGCAATTCACGATGTTCTTACCTTTGCAGATATTGAATCTGTTGAAGTTGGGGGAGCGGGTTCATCTGGCGTGGGTAGCGGCGGTATGGTGACAAAGATTGAAGCTGCACGTATTGCAACATCTGCTGGAACACCAATGCTTCTGACCAGCCTTGCGCAATCTGCTGATGCGCTAGCTGGCAAAGAGTTTGGAACAATCTTCCATGCACAGGCTCAGCGCACTAACTCACGTCTTCTCTGGTTGGCGCATGCTTCATCAGCACGTGGTCGCCTCGTTCTCGATGCCGGAGCAGTTACCGCAATTATTGAAAAGGGCGTCTCTCTACTACCTGCTGGAGTAATTGCAGTGGAGGGTGAATTCTCTGCCGGTGATACCGTTGAACTTGCAGGCAAAGATGGCAAGGTAATTGCTCGAGGCCTCGTCGCCTTCGATTCTCTTGAGATTCCACAGATGCTCGGAAG
Organism: Candidatus Planktophila sp.; assembly: GCA_030832135.1. GTDB lineage: Bacteria > Actinomycetota > Actinomycetes > Nanopelagicales > Nanopelagicaceae > Planktophila. The sequence continues at coordinate 2,671 of JAURJS010000001.1, read as the reverse complement.
ATCCACTAAGGAGCTAGCAGCATCTTTAGGAGCGGAGTTCGAACGCGAGCTTGTGCACCGCGACGATTTAGTTCTTCTCTGAAACCTGCTTCAACACCGCCGCCACATATGGCGAGAGATTGTCGGAATCAGTGGGTTCATCGCTGAGCTTTACAATCACTGTGTTGTTGGGAATATCGATATAGACGAATTGCCCATGTAGACCAAGCATTAGCGTTACACCTGGATATGGATGCCAGAAATAAGCGCCGTAGCCCCATCCATAATCAAGGCGTGTTGCAGGGGTTGTAATGCGCTTCATCCATGTTGAGCTGATTACCTGCTGCTTATCAAAGGGAACGACGCCCTTATCGAGAATTAATTGGCCTATACGTGCGTAATCTCGAGCAACGGCGTTAAAGCAGCAGAAGGTCTTCTCATATCCACCTTCTTTATCTACATTCCATGTTGCATCAAAGTCAGCGCCTACCTGCTGCCAGATATTTGCGGTGAAGTAATCAGAGACTGATTGGCCTGTGACTTTCTGAATAATCATCCCTGCCATCTGGGTATCAACACTTCGATAGATCGATTCAGTTCCTGGCTCAAAATCCATCTTCTGGTTGTGCTTTAAGAACCATGGGATATCTGTGCTGGCATACATCTGAGCAATCGCAACGCCCCAGCCCGATGGACCAGATGGGTAGTCATCGGAGACGCCAACACCAGATTGCATATCGAGCAACTGTTGGATTGTGATCTTGTCGAAGGAGCCGCCAGTCTTGTATTCAGGGAAGAACTTCACAAAGGTGTCACTCTCACTGATCTTTCCCTGATCAATTAATTGACCAATCACCAGCGATGTCATCGCCTTTCCTACTGAATAAGAGGGAAGTCGTGTCGTTGCAAACTTCTCATCTTTGTAATACTCGTGAGTGATTTTTCCGTCGCGGATAACTAGTAACGCATTGGTGTGTGTTTTATCTAGGAAATCCTGGAATGCGAGCTTTTGATCTCGGTAGGTCACTTCACCGATGCTCTCTACCTCGCCCTTCTTCCAAGGGGCAAAGGTTGATGGCGCCGCCACGATCGAGTGGCTCGGCATCAGTTCGGGGGTCTTTGAAGCAGGCGCCAGCCCTAACTTAATTGCGGCAATTGGCTCCGGGTAGTGAATCACCTTGGTCAGAGCGAAGAGTGATAGATAGAGAGCAACCAGCACAATGGCGATATTTCGCAGGATCTTCAATAATGTGGACACATCTGCAGGGTAGCCCCAAGTAGACTTCATGTCATGGATTCAGTGGCACTTATTGCATCGATTGCCGATAAGGCACGCCTGGCAGCGCGCACGCTATCTACTGCAAGCGGTGCAGAGCGTAAGTCAGCCCTGGAAGCAATTGCCAACGCCCTCAAATCTCGTTCTGCAGAAATTCTCGCAGCCAATGAGTTGGATATGGCCAACGCCCGGTCTGAGAATATGCACCCACAGATGCAAGACCGTCTCCTTCTCAACGAAGCACGCGTTGCAGGGATGGCAGATGGTGCCCGACAAGTGGCAGCACTTACCGATCCTCTCGGTCGCACACTCAATGAGTCAACCCTTCCTAATGGACTTCACCTGCGCCAGATTTCAGTTCCCTTTGGCGTGATCGGCATGGTCTATGAAGCTCGTCCCAATGTGACCGTTGATGCCGCTGTAATTCTCTTGATGTCAGGCAATGCAGCGCTCCTGCGTGGTTCTTCTACGGCGCGCAATAGCAATGAAGTATTGATCAAGGTCATGCGCGATGCTCTCGCTACAACTTCTATCAACCCTGATGTCCTTCAGCTCATTCCATCTGATGATCGATCGACAGTGAAGGCGCTGCTGACTGCACGTGGCAAAGTTGATTTGGTTATTCCACGAGGAAGCGCACAGTTGATTCGCATGGTGGTAGATGAAGCAACAGTGCCAACAATTGAGACTGGCGCTGGTGTCTGCCATGTCTTTGTCGATGAGTTCGCTGATATCAACAAGGCGCTACCGATTCTTCTCAACTCAAAGACTCATCGTCCATCGGTCTGTAATGCAGCTGAGACGCTACTTGTGCATAAGGCGATTGCCCCAACCTTTCTACCTCTTGCCCTCAAGGCGCTCCATGATGCAGGTGTTGCCCTCCATGGCGATGCGACTGTTCAAAAGGTGGCAGAGAAGTTTGGAGTTCCTTCTACTCTTGCCACGGAAGAGAATTGGTGCACCGAGTACGGAATTCTTGAGATGAATGTTGCAGTGGTTGATTCAGTTGATGCAGCTGCCGATCACATCGCACAATACGGCACCAATCACACAGAGGCGATAGTTACTGAAAATCAGGCAAGCGCTGATCGCTTTATCGCTCTGGCAGATTGCGCCGCAGTGATGGTCAACGCCTCAACGCGATTTACCGATGGCGAGCAGATGGGCTTTGGCGCAGAGATCGGAATTTCAAATCAGAAGCTTCATGCTCGCGGCCCAATGGGACTTGTGGCTATGACAACTACCACCTGGATTGTTACTGGAAATGGGCAGATTCGCTCGTAATCCCAGCGAATTACGCTAATCGTTACATCTTTTATAAGATGCACCCATGAGCACACTCTCTCGCGATGAAGTCGCAAAATTGGCAGGGTTAGCACGAATCGAGATGACCGAGGAAGAGCTAGTAAATATCTC
>JAURJS010000060.1 GCA_030832135.1 Candidatus Planktophila sp. | reverse complement strand
TCAACACCGCTTGGCAAGAGTCGCTCGCATAGCCAGATAGAATCAGCCTTCATCCAGCACCGCTGGAGGCGGTAGCTCAGTTGGTTAGAGCCCCGAACTCATAATTCGGTCGTCGTCGGTTCGAGCCCGACCCGCCTCACTCAATCTACTTGTTCGCAAAGACCTTGAGAGATCCACCATAGCAAGCTACCCATGTTCGATTGGTTGACGAGTCATATGTCACGCCAATGGGTTCATTACACACTTTTACAGTCTGCAGCACCTTCATATCTGAAGTTCTTACTTTAGAGAGCGTGTCACTCTTAAAGTTAACTACGAAGAGTGCGCTGCCATCACTGGAGATGTCGAGGCTTCGCGCCGCCTCTCCTGTCTTCACGCTCTTGATTGTCTTATTCTTAATAAGATCCCATGCTTGAACTTTTCCGCTGATATTCATAGTCACATAGAGCTTGCTGCCATCAGGAGAAAGGACGATGGCACGTGGATTGGATCCGATCGGAATGAGAACCTTTGAGAAATCTGTGAGATCGATTCGGTGGATATGTGAACCACCCATCTCAGCGATGTAGGCATATTTGCTCTCTTGGGTGATTGCGATACCTCTTGGATAGCGACCGATCTTGATCGATTTCACTGTCTTTCCACTCTCAACAGAGATCACTGTGACGGTGTAGGAACACCAATTACTGACCAAGATGAACTTGTTATCAGGACTAACAGCAACAACTTTAGGTACCGAACCCACCTGATACATCGCATCAATCTTCTTGCTCTCTAGGTTGATACGCGAGAGAAAGCTCGTGTCATATCCTGATGCAGGAGAGCAGGTGTCATGTCCCTCTTTGGTGAGACCTTTTCCATACATCGCATAATTGGTGAAGTAGAGATACTTCCCATCGGGTGAAAATGCACCTTCAACAGGAGCTCCCTTATATGAGCCGGAGAACTTCTTAAATCCAAAATCTGATAACACGACAGAGTCAGGAACTGTCGCAATCAGCTCAGCCTTATTGGCATCATAGATAGTCACGCTATGGCGATACATCATGTTATGTGCGCTAATTAGCCCAGAATCTGATGCGAGAACAGATTTGGGTGAGATTGAGCCACTGACCGTCTTCTCCAAAATTAATTTCTGATCAGAGTTGAGAGCCTGCGCCTGCAGAGAGTGTGAACTGAGGAGCAAGAGCAGGGCGGAAACGAGTGAGAGTGTGGTTCGGCGCATATTGCAATGTTATCTCGTTAGGAGCAACCTCTTTCACCGTATGATGAAGCCATGTCAGCAATCAAGTGGAAAGCTAGAGATGCCGCCCGTTGCATCATCATTCCTAGTGAACTCGACCATAAATATTCACGTGGGACGCTAGGCGTCATCACCGGCTCTGCCCAATACCCAGGTGCTGCCGTCCTTACGACAAGCGCCGCCGTTGCAACTGGAGTTGGCGCTCTTCGCTTCCACAGTAACTCAGGTCTTGCCCACCTTGTTCTCCATCAAACTCCAGAGGTGCTCGTGCAACCGGGTCCGGTTACCGCCTGGCTTGCCGGCTCTGGTGTGAGTTCAAAGAAATATAGTGATTTCACAACATGGTTACGCCATCGCTGGTTCGTACTTCTCGATCGACAGAGCGTGCCCACCATTCTTGATGCAGGTGCGCTCTACCTGGCAGGTTCACTCGAGCAGCCAACTCTCATCACTCCGCATGCAGGTGAGCTATCACAGCTTCTCGAGGCGCGAGGTCTCATCGCAAGTGCAGAGCTGATTGAATCCAACCCACGTGAATGGGCAGAGAAAGCTTCAGAGCTCCTAGCTGTCACTGTCTTACTCAAGGGATCAAGAACCTTCATCGCACAAGATAGTTATGTCATTGAACTTCCAGCGGCGACCCCGTGGTTGGCAACTGCCGGCAGTGGTGATGTTCTAGCGGGAATTATCGGAGCCTTGATTGCAACCAATTACATTGAAATTCTTAACGATGTGAAGAGGCTTGCAGATGTTGCGGCGACTGGTGCCTTTATTCATAATCGCGCGGCACTGATTGCATCTGGCGGAACATCTGGAAATGCACCGATTAGCGCCTCAGCGATTATCTCCGCAATACCTGAAGCGATAGGAAAGATTCTCGCCTAATTAGGGCTCACCCTCTTTTTTCCTCACGATTACTTCACAACTCCATCACATTGATACCCCGCGCTCACTTTGCTCGGTAGCGTCGCGCCATGACAACTATCCAGCTTGATAAGCCACGAATTCTCATTCTCGATTGCAATCGTTTTGAATTAGCAACTCTCGCAGATTCATTACGTCTACAAAGTCTCGATGTAGTCGGTCAAGCACCGGATATCGAGACGGCGCGACAACTCTTTGAAGCAATTAACCCTGACGCTATTTTGATCAACCTTCAAGGATGTGATCACGGATGCACTGATCTCTTGCAAGAGTTACGTACCCTCAACCCCTCCTTGGGAATTGTAATTTTGACCGACTCCCCTGACCTACGTCTCTATGGCATCCGCCAGGAACGTCTTCCTGAAGGATCGCAGCTGATCGAGAAATCTGCTCTCGTCGATCTCAGGGAGATTAGAGTTGCTATAGAGATTGCCATCAAGCCTGGGGTGCATACAGATTGGTTGGCCAATGATTGGAACTCATCACTGAATTCATTGACCGATATTCAGATTGAGACCTTACGACTCTTAGCCCTTGGTTTGAGTAATTCAGATATCGGCAAGGCTCGCTTTGTTAGCGAGAAATCTGTGGAACAGACAATTACTCGAATCGCTCAACATCTCCATGTGGTCCATGAGAAAGGGCGGAATATGCGTGTGATTCTCGCCTCCGAGTACTACAAATGGCTCGGTTCACCGCGCGAGCACGCGATCTAGATAACCCCACTGGGGTAAAGTCGGGGTATGAACTCCGACCTCACTGTTGCAGATCTTCGCGCTCGGTGGAATGAAGTTCTCGACCAATTAGAGCGGGCCAATCGCGTTGCATGGATAGCCTTCTTCGATGGCCGCCTTGAATCATTCGATAACGGTCGCCTCACTCTCGACTTCACCGATTCTTCAAAGCTCGCAATGGGCCACGACTACCGAGAGGCTCGGGCTCGGATGGCCCCTCAACTGCAGAGCGTTATTCGTGACATCTTCGGAATCTCTGTCGTCGTTCTTGAAAAATAGTTGAGACGAATTTTAGAGCTCATGCTGAAGAAGAAATTTATCGCCATATTCTCGGCCTTCACGATGCTCTCCTTCCCAATCACCGCCCCACCTTCACTTGCTGCGCCACAAGAGTCGGTAATTTCAATGGCCGGTCCCGGCAGTCGCATCCATGGAGCCGATATCAGTCGCTGGCAACATCCAGGTGATAAGCCAATTAACTTTGTAAAGATGCATGCAGCCGGCCTGCGCTTTGTCATGATTAAGGCATCAGATTCACGTCAAGATGCAGATCGACTTGCCGTCAAATATGTTGCAGCCGATCGAAGAGGGGCGCAAGAAGCTGGCATTTATACCGGTTTCTATCACTATGCGGTGCTGCCGGATGTCACGTCAACAAGTGCCATCGTGAAAGATGCGAAGGTTCAAGCACAGAAGGCGCTCTGGCGCCTTGCATCTATGGGTGGATATAACGAGATGGATCTGCCTTATGCCCTTGATCTTGAGAACAATTGCATCCGCTACCGTGCAAATAAATCGTGTTCCAAACGGGCGACTAAGAGCGCGGTAACTACCTGGGCAAAGGCTTTTCTCTCAACGCTTAAAGAGAAGACTGGACGCACCCCTATCTTCTACTCATACCCAAACTTCCTTGAAGGCTCGATGGTTCGCGATAGAGGGTTAGCCCAATACCCACTCTGGCTTGCACAATATGCAATTGATCCTGCGATTCCAACTGCTCAACCAGGAGTCAAGAGCGTCGGCTGTTATGTCCACTCCTGGACAACTTCTTCCTGTAAATCTCAATGGATTCTCTGGCAGTACACATCGTGTGGAATCGCACCTAAGTATGGAGTTCCAGGAAACCGCCTAGATCTCAATGTATTTCGTGGAACGCAAGAATCTTTCCTAGCACTAGCCACTGGAACGTGGGTACCAGAAGAGATTGATCTGATGCCTCATGATGAGACTTCAACGATGGTCATCGATTACATCTCTGCCACTACTACCAATAAATATGTGACCTTCTCATTACAGGTATTGCGCCCAGATAGCTCTCCTGTCGTGACCGGTGATGTGAAGTTTATATCTGGAAGAAATCCAGTTCAGCTCAAGTTCACACAATCAGTTGTGCGCTCCACCAGCGGAGTATGGAAAGTAGCGCTAAAGACAGATATGGCTGGCACCTGGAATGGTGAGCTTCGCTTTGAAGATCCATCTGGAACACATAGCACCGCAGCCACAAGAGTCACATTTACCGTTGAGCAAGGTGTTGCACCATCACCAACGCCATCTCCAAAG
>JAURJS010000059.1 GCA_030832135.1 Candidatus Planktophila sp. | reverse complement strand
TATTTATTGAATGACTAATTAAAGCCATTCAATGGCATTGACTTATGGCACGCTGTTGAGTTCTCAAGGTACGGATGCGCACTGCTTCGTAGAATCTCTTCCACTTTTCAGGGCAGACCACAGAACCTAGTCCATCAAACCTTCTCAGGTCAAATCGTCTAGATCTTAGGTACTTCTGCTGTACGGCCATTTCTACGCTTTTATACGTAAATCTGTTCGTTCCACAGCAAGGAGCGTAACTATAGGTGTCTCTCCCTGACAGGTCAAATCGCCTCATGACCATATGGGGGTATTTGAGGGTGAGATGGCTCATAGAGACCAGAAAAGGCAAAAACCTCACTATTTATGCGTAAATAGTGAGGTTTTTATGCCGTAGCAAAAGGTTAAATCAGCTCTACCGCCGCCAGATCGCGCTTTCCCTTACGTAAAAGTGCATATTTTCCGCATAAAAAATGGCTTTTTTCGAGACGGAAATCCTCAGATGGGACCTTCTCATTGTTGAGATATGCGCCACTCTCTTTAACTATGCGGCGCGCGGCAGACTTTGACTCCACAACGCCTGTTGCTGCTAGGAGATCTACCCATGTTGGCAACTCTTCACTGATTGAAACTGTTGTGCGAGGTAGCTCTGCAATCGCTGATGCAAGTGTTTCCTCATCAAGCTCTGCAAGATCTGCCTGACCGAAAAGTGCGCGAGCTGCAATCTCTACTCGCTCTGCAATATCAGGAGAGTGAACTAGTGATGTGAGCTCTCGTGCAAGGGCGCGATGCGCTTCACGTGCACCAGGATTTTCGTTGTGAGTCTTCTCCAGTAACTCAATCTCTTCACGCGACTTAAATGAGAATGTCTTAATAAATTTAATGACATCTGCATCATCTGAATTCAACCAATATTGGAAGAATGCATAGGGTGATGTCATCTCAGGATCAAGCCAGACAGAACCGCCGGCAGTCTTTCCAAACTTTGTTCCATCCGCCTTTGTTAAGAGGGGAACAGTGAGTGCGTGCGCACTTCCACCCTCCGCGCGGCGAATGAGATCTAATCCCGCGGTGATATTTCCCCATTGATCAGAGCCACCGATTTGCAGCGTGCAGTTACTGCGACGGAATAGTTCGAGGTAATCCATCGACTGGAGTACTTGGTAAGAGAACTCGGTGTAAGAGATTCCATCCTTTTCAAGACGCGAGGAGACAGAATCCTTATTGAGCATCTGATTGACGCTGAAGTGCTTTCCGATATCACGTAAGAAATCAATCGTTGAAAGTGGCGCAGTCCAATCGAGATTGTTCGCCATCACAGCGGGATTGGAAGAAGATTCAAAATCCATAAACTTAGAGAGCTGGACCTTAATTCGGTTTACCCATTGTTCGACTATCGATGTGTCATTGAGTGAACGTTCATCATTGCGACCACTGGGATCTCCTACGAGACCTGTCGCTCCCCCAACGAGAAGAATCGGGTTATGGCCAGCTAATTGGAAGCGACGCATCACGAGTAAGGGAACTAAGTTGCCCACATGGATGCTGGGCGCTGTTGGATCGGTGCCAAGATATAAAGTGATGGGCTTCTTCAGAGACTCCCGGAGAGCAGCCTCATCCGTTGTTTGGGCGATGAGCCCGCGCCACTTGAGGTCATCTAATAGCTCGTTATTTACCGTTGTCATCATTGCCCCATCATGGCCGAGAAGGCCCTCTTCTTGTCGTTGAATTTCTTAAAATCACTCTGAACCAACTCTTTTAAACTTTTAATCTGCTCTGCGAAGGAGCTCGGTGAAGTCCCTCCGATTGTGGTGCGAGAGGCAAGGGCCCCGTGGACCGTCAATACATCACGAACATCAGGTTGTAGCGATGGATGTATCTCTGCAAATTCGGAATCAGTGAGCTGATGAAGTTGACGACCCGATGATTCACAGAGCGCAACACATTTACCTGCCGCCTCATGCGCATGCGCAAATGGAACATGAGCGCGCACCAAGTAATCAGCAATTTCTGTTGCTAGTGAGAAGCCGAGAGGTGCCGCCAGCGCCATCTTCTCTCGATCAAAATTTGTTGTTGCGACCATTCCAGTAACCGCAGGGAGAACGAGAAGAACTGTGTCGATAGAATCAAATAACGGCTCTTTATCTTCTTGAAGGTCGCGGTTATATGCAAATGGCAAACCCTTGAGTGTTGTGAGAAGTCCAGTGAGATTACCAACGAGACGTCCTGCCTTTCCTCGAGCGAGCTCTGCCATATCTGGATTCTTCTTCTGCGGCATAATTGATGAACCAGTTGAGTAGGCATCTGCAACCTTGGCCCAACCGAACTCTGTTGTGGCCCAAATACACCACTCCTCCCCTATGCGAGAGAGATGGCTTCCTACCATTGCCAATACGAAGAGCGCCTCTGCCACGAAATCACGGTCAGAGACTCCATCAATACTATTTGCGGAAGAGGATGTGAAACCGAGAGCGGCTGCCGTCTTCTCAGGAGAGAGTGGCAGTGAAGATCCAGCAAGTGCGCCTGAACCCAGTGGGCTTACTGAGGTGCGCACAAGCCAATCAGAAATTCGATCGAGATCACGCGCAAATGCATGAGCATGCTTTGCAATCTCGTGTCCAAAGATAATTGGTTGAGCATGTTGGAGATGGGTAAAACCTGGCGCAGGTGCATCCGCATACTCATTGGCCTTCGCAATCAGCGCCTCTTGCAGATTTATGATCTGAGTGGCAACCTCGAGCATGTGGTCGATTGCATAGAGTCTGAGATCTGTAGTGACCTGATCATTTCTGGAGCGACCAGCGCGAAGTGAACCGCCAATATCCCCCAACTTCTCAGTCAGGCCTCGCTCGAGGGCGCTATGAACATCCTCATCGCTGGCAATAGCCTGGAACTCCCCCGTTGCAACCTCTGCAGTGAGCTCAAGGAGAGCTCCACGGATCGCCCCTGCGACATCTGCTGTCAATAAGCCGCTCGATTGAAGAATCTCTAAGTGGGCAAGGGAGGAACGGAGGTCATAGGGAGCTAGGCGCCAATCGAAGTGAACGCTCCGTGAGAGAGCAAAGACCGCATCTGCTGGTCCATCCGAGAACCGACCGCCCCAAAGCGCCATTACTTGCGACCTTTCTTACTGCCTCGATAAGTGAGTAATTCTTTCGCGAGTTCGCCTCCACCGCTTGCTTTTCGAGAGACTACGAGAACCGTGTCGTCACCTGCGATAGTGCCAATAATGGAGGAGATTCCGGAGTGATCGAGAGCGCTTGCTAGAAATTGCGCTCCCCCAGGTGGCGTTCTTACCACCGCCAGATTTCCACTTCCCTCCACTGAAAGAATGAGATCTCCTGGTAGCGGCATGGATCGAGCCATCGAATCATTATCGCTCTCTGCCAGGGTATAGCCGCTTCGACCTCGTACGGCGCCGATCTCTTCGAGATCTCTACTTGCCGTGGCTTGGGTAACCGAAAAGCCTGCCTTCTTGAGCTCCTTCACCAAATCACTCTGTGAGGAAATCTTTCCAGCCTTAATCAGTGCAATGGCTTTCGAACGACGTGCAACTACTGTTGACATTATTTGGCCACCTCGTGAGCGCTCTCGGTAAATATCTTGAGGAACTTCGCAACATCACGATCGCTGATGATTAGCGGTGGCGCGATTCGAATAACCGTGTCGCTATTGCCATTTACAAGAACGCCATTCTTCTGACATTGAGCGGCAACCTGCTTTGCAATTGGAGCGGAGAACTCAATACCAATAAGCAGTCCGGCTCCACGAACGGATCTAACTCCCTCGATGAGGGCAAGGTCTGCCATCAATTCGACTCCGACATCACCCACCCGCTTGAGTAGCTTCTTACTCTCAATTGTCTCAATGACCGCAAGGGCTGCAGCTGTTGCTACCGGGTTGCCGCCAAATGTTGAGCCGTGATCTCCTGGTTGAAAGAGTTCAGCGGAATCTCCCAAAGCAATCATTGCGCCGAGTGGTAGACCGCCGCCTAAACCCTTAGCAAGGGTGATGACATCGGGTTTGATTCCTGAGTACTCATATCCAAACCAATCACCGGTGCGACCCATGCCTGTCTGAACGCAATCGAAGACGAGAAGAGCGCCGGTGTCATCACACAGTTCACGTAGCGCTTGCAGATATCCATGGGGAGGAACGATCACGCCCGCCTCGCCCATGATCGGTTCCACAATAACCATGGCCGTCTTCTTATTGACCTTCTTGAGCATCGCACCCATATCGCCATAAGGAACATGAGTCACGCCCTTGATTAATGGTTTAAAGGCTTTGCTCTTCTCGGGCTGACCGGTAAGTGAGAGCGCACCCATGGTTCTTCCATGAAAAGAATCTTTAGTTGCGACGATACGCGTGTGCCCTGTCTTGCGGGAGATCTTCAACGCAGCTTCATTTGCCTCAGCACCTGAATTACAGAAGAAGACTCGAGCGCTCTTATCGCCAGTCATTTTCACTAGCTTCTCAGCCAGCGCAATGACATTTGGATGTGCGTAGAGATTGCTGACATGGCCTAACGTTGCAATCTGTTTCGAGACAGCCTTCACAACAGCAGGATGTGCATGTCCAAGAACATTGGTAGCGATGCCCGCTAAGAAGTCCAAGTACTGATTGCCCTTGCTATCAATGACCGTGGCCCCTTTACCCGAGACCAATTCTAGAACCGGCGTTCCATAATTCGATTGAAGAGATTTACTCCATGACTTCATGCGACCACCAATGTTCCTCCGGTATGGGCTAACGCATCTGCGAAAGCATCTGGATCTCTTCCATCGATTATTCGTACTGCACTTGCACCCGCTGCGATTGCATCGAGGCAGGCTTGAACCTTAGGTGCCATTCCTTCAGCAAAAGTGGCCTTGATGGAGTTTAGATCGATTGCAGTTATCTCATGCATCAAAGAAGTTGTATCAGGCCAATTGCGATAAATACCAGCAACATCGGTCATGATGATGAGCTCTTTCGCCTTAACCGCACCTGCCACCGCTGCCGCTGCGATATCTGCATTGACATTGAGGCCGCCGTCACCAACAACATTATTAGCCACCGGAGAGATCACTGGAACAATCCCTTTCTCGAGAAGCACAAAGATGGCAGAAGGGTCAACTGAATCTACCTCTCCCACTAAACCCAAATCCGCCTCTTCGCCACTGACAAGTTTCTTCTGCTGTTGGGCAAAGAGCGTTCCGGAGTGACGTCCAGAGATAGCAAGTGCTGCGACTCCCGATTGGGTCAAGGTTGATGCAACTCCAGGACCCACCTCATTCGATAGAACCCGCTCCACAACTTCGAAGATTTCCGGAGTGGTGACGCGAAAACCTCCGATGAATTCTGAATCAATCTTGGCATCTTTGAGAGCTGCATTGATCTGCGGCCCTCCGCCATGAACAACGACAACCTTTAGCCCTTGAGCCACGGCGCTAGCGAGCTTCCTGCCAAAGGCGCCATCGTTATCGCTCATCGCATGGCCGCCGAATTTCACAACGAGAATCTCAGAGGTGCTCATGTTGAGTATGCCGAGTTCTCGTGGACATAGTCGTGTGAGAGATCATTGGTGCGCACTGTTGCGCCAAAAGCGCCAACATTGAGATTGACCACTAATTCAACCAGCCGGCCATCAAAGTTAACTAAGTTTTTATCTTCAAAAGGTGCCGAATTCTTCGCCACCTTCACTCCATTAAGTGTCACATCAATTGTCAGAGGATTCATCTCTACCGGAGCTGTGCCCACAGCGGCCAATACTCTCCCCCAATTGGGATCGGCTCCGAAGATTGCACACTTTAAGAGGTTGTTCCGTGCACAAGCGCGTGCGACCTGAACTGCATCGCTTTCACTATGAGCACCTTCAATCCTGATCGCAACTGTCTTCGTCGAACCTTCGGCATCCTCAATCAGTTGCTCTGCTAGTGAGCCGCAGATCTGCATCAAGATACCTTCTAGCTTCGCCTCATCAAATTCAACCCCACTTGCACCAGAGCCCATGAGCAGTACTGTGTCATTTGTAGACATACATCCATCTGAATCAATGCGATTGAAGGTTCGATCACATACACGTTCGAAAATGACTTGAGAGTTTTGAGGCAATACAGCATCAGTCATCACAACAGAGAGCATTGTTGCTAGCGCGGGCGCGAGCATTCCAGCACCTTTAGCCACTCCAACCGTGCGAACGCCTTCAATATCTAACTCTGCACTCTTAGGTACGGTATCGGTCGTCATAATTGCCCGAGCAACCTCTTCTAGAGAGTCACTCGTCATCGTCTGAGATAGTCCATCGATGCCAGAGATAATCTTCTCCATCGGCAAGCGCTCACCAATTAAGCCAGTGGAGCAGACAACAACTTCCCCAGATGAGATCTCAAGTCTCTCTCCCACTTTCTCAGCAGTTCTATGGGTATCGAGAAATCCATCAGGTCCGGTGCAGGCGTTGGCTCCGCCGGAGTTGAGAATTGCAGCTCGAACCAGTCGACCCTTTGTTACCTCGCGAGACCAAATGACTGGGGCTGCCACAACTTGATTAGTTGTGTAAACGGCAGCGGCATCAAAGTGCGGCCCAGTATTTTCAATCAGTGTTAAATCGAAAGCACCAGAGCTCTTGAGGCCAGCATGCGCTCCAGCTGCCCTAAAGCCACGTGGGAGTGAGTTATTCATGCCCCTAGCCCGTTTCCTAGAAGACCAGCTGTGGCATCAAAGCCCGCCATCAGATTGGCATTGTGAAGGGCTTGTGCCGCAGCACCCTTACCGAGATTATCAATTGCAACGGAGATCACAAGACGATTTGTATGTTCATCGATTGCAACCTGAATCTGAGCATTGTTACTACCAAGAACTGAGGCTGTCTTTGGCATCTGACCTTCTGGAAGTAAATGAACAAAGGGAGAGTTCGAAAAGTAGTCCTTATACTGCTGACGAACTTCATTGATAGATATTTTCTTCGCAAGTTTTACGGTAATGGTCGAGAGGATTCCACGTGGCATCGGGGCCAAGATTGGCGTGAAGGAGACCTTCACATCCTGTCCGCTTAGCGCCGAGAGAGTTTCTTCAATCTCAGGGGTATGTTGATGGACTCCCCCAAATTTATATGAAGTCAGCGAACCAGAAACTTCACTAGCAATGAGATTAATCTTCACTGTTCTTCCTGCTCCCGTTGTGCCAGAAGCTGCAACCACCACAACATCGTCAAGATCTGCAAAGGTTGCAGAAGGTGCTGTACCGATTGCGATTGAAGTTGCGTAGCAACCAGGATTTGCAACGCGATGAGCGAACTTAATCTCAGATGCCTTCCCTGCTAGATCCGGCATTCCATAGACCCATGAGCCGGCATATGTTCCGCCGTAATACTTTTCCCAGGATTCTTTAGATATAAGACGAAAGTCCGCACCGAGGTCAACGATCTTGATCTTCTCTGGAAGTTGGGCGATTAACTTCGCCGACTCACCGTGAGGCAGTGCGAGAAAGACGAGTTCGCAATCTTGAAAATCACTTATTGAGAAGGCTGAGAACTTTCGACCCGTATAGCTCTGAAGCTGAGGGTGAATTGATGTGATCTCCTCCCCTGCATTGGAGTGGGCGGAGATGGCGGTGACTACAAAATGTGGATGTTGTGCCAGTAGACGCAATAACTCACCACCGGCGTAGCCGCTTCCACCAATAAGGCCTATTTTCATGGCCATAGATTAGCATATTTATGCATTCGGATGCATAAATATCCATACTCGAACCGGTCGAACTAGATAGTGCGAAGAATCGCCCCTGTGACCTTCTCGGCGTGAGCTACGGCAGCCTCACGCGCCTCTGTGATCTCTGCGCCTGTGAGGGTGCGGTCATTTGCTCTAAATACCAGTGAGAAGGCGAGTGAAATCTTTCCATCACCTATCTTGTCGTAACGATCAAAGAGTGTGATTGATTCCAGGAGATTGCCAGCTCCAGTACGGAGGGCATCAGCCACATCGCCCGCCGCAACGGTCTCGTCAACTATCAGCGCAACATCCTGAAGAGCTGCCGGCATGGTGCCGACCGAGAATGGGCGTACCAATTTCGTCTCAGGTAGTGCGCTCAGCCCCACGGCGAAAGCAACGGATCTCTCAGGAAGACCATATGCGGCAACGATACGTGGATGAAGTTCTCCGGCATGAGCCACAGCCTTGCCATCGACGATCAACTCAGCACAACGACCTGGATGCCAAGGCGCAAAATCTGAACGCTTGATCGTCCAGTTGAGATTGCAGAGCTGGAGGATGTCCTGCGCATAGGCGATTGCATCCTGCCATGTGTAAGAGCGAGCAGGACCTTGCCAATCGGAATTCTCAGTCTTTCCAACGAGAAGACCTGCAACGTGATAAGCCTGCGGCGGCACGCTTGCCGTAATCGCATCGATAATTGATTGATCTGGACGTGAGCCGAGCTCTGGGGAGATAGCAGGGATAAGTTTTTGAGCGCTGCGAAAGATTGATCCCATTTCAAAGATTGCAAAGTCTTTTGCGCCGCGACTGATATTGCGTTGAGCAACCTCGATCAATCCCGGAACCAGATGGACGCGCATCAATGGGAACTCTTCGGACATTGGATTGGCGATGCGATATGTCGCAGCACGCTCTCCCACAAATCCCATTGAGTCAATCGTCTCTTGATTAGTGAAAGGAAAAGTTTGAACTTCAGCAAAGCCACGGCTTGCCAGCATCGAAGCGATTGCTCGGCGACGCTTCTGTGTTGGCGTGAGCGAGGCATGCTTTGGGCGTGGTGGCAAGATTGATGGAATCTTGTCATAGCCCACCATGCGAGCAACTTCTTCAACGAAATCAGCTTGCTGCAATAGATCCGAGCGCCACGATGGTGGATCAACTTCAAATTTCTTTTCATCAACATCACAGCCGACCGAACGCAGATGGACTGCAATCTCCGCTGGTGATATCTCAATACCTAAAAGAGATGAAACGTAGGCAGGATCGACCTTCACCACTGGCGCAAAACGCGGCTCTCCATCAATTACAGTCTCAACGTGCTTTGCGGTTGAGAGCTCGGTCAATAGCTGCACAAAACGCGCAGATGAGAACTCGGCCAGTGATGGATCAACGCTACGTTCAAGACGGCGTGATGCCTCAGATGAAAGTTTATGGTGACGAGAATTCTTGGCGATTGCTACAGGATTAAATCGCACCGCCTCAACTGCAATACGAGTCGTCGTATCAGTAATCTCAGATTCGAGGCCGCCCATGGTTCCAGCGAGAGCAAGTGGTTTTGCATCATCCCAGACCATCAGGTCGTCAGGGTTAAGGGTGCGCTCTTGTCCATCAAGGGTTGTGAACTTTAGCTCGGCGCCAGCGCGCTTAATCGAAAGCCCACCTGAAATCTTATCTGCATCAAATGCGTGAAGTGGCTGACCTAGCTCGAGCATCACATAGTTGGTGATATCGACAACGAGTGAGATCGAACGCATCCCCATTTTCTCAATACGTCGTTGCATCCATATCGGAGTCTTTGTTGATTGATCAAAATCGCTCAAAGTGCGGAGGTAGAAGACGCTCGCAGCATCAGCATCCACGATCTTCGCAGAAACGCCCTTGCCGGAATTAGTGAAAGAGAGATTGCGAAGTGCATCAACTGGGTCGGTGTACTTCAAACCCAAAGCTGCTGCAACCTCGCGTGCTACGCCACGAATGCTGAGCGCATATCCGCGATCTGGGTTAACGGCGATATCAAAGATCACATCGTTAATCTCAAGTGCCTCGATGGCATCTGCACCAATGGCTACTGAACCTTCCGCAAAAGTCATGATTCCTGCGTGATCTTCGCTGATGCCAAGTTCACGACCAGAGCAGATCAT